>DATAPK010000297.1:0-6115 GCA_036265245.1 Tepidisphaeraceae bacterium
CGGGGGAGCCGTTGCCGTTGAGGCGGTCGTTGCCGTCGCCGCCGTAGAGGGTGTCTTTGCCTGCGCCGCCGGTGAGGGTGTCGTTGGCAGCGCCGCCGGCGACGCGGTCGTTGCCGATGCCGGCGTCGACGTAGGTGGGGATGTCGATTGTGCTGAGATCGATAATGTCGTCGCCGTCGTTGCCGAGGATGTCGATTTGATTGATTTGCGTGGTGTCGAAGGTTTCGGTTGGCCCATTTCGCTGCACACTGAGGATGCTGCTTGCGTTGGTGAGAACAATGGCATCTCGCGCATCGGTGCCGGTGACGGTGAGGATGTTGTTTGCGAGGGTTGCGAATCGAAACATCGCGGGGGTGAAATCCTGTTTCACATTTTTTGATCCGACGGTGATGTTGTTGAGAGAGATGGTGCCGCCGAGGAAGGGGCTGGTGGCGGTGACGTTGTAGGTGCCGGCGGGGACCTGGATTTGGTATCCGCCGGCGGACATGGAGGTGGTGGAGAAAGTGCCGGGGGTGCCGGAGAGGGTGATGGTGGCGTTGCTGATTCCTTCGCCGGCGTTGTATTGGTTGTCGTGGTTGAGGTCGTTATAGACGACGCCGAGGAAGAAAGAGTTGCCGAGATCGAAGCGATTGGCGAGATCCTGTGTGACGAGGATGGGGCCGACGTCTTTGTTGGAGGGGGCGTCGATGATTCCCATTCCGATTTCGCGATAGTCGTCGTTCATCATGTTGTCGCGATGGCCGGGCGGATTTTGGATTCCGTCGGTGTCGTTGCCCCAGTCGATGGCGAAGCCGGCGTGTGCGTCGAACATGGAGGTGGCGAAGGCGAAGACGTTTTCGCCGGCTTCGGCCATGTTGGCGTAACCTGCGGCTTTGACGCGGTCGGCGAGTCCGGCTTCGCCGGGGGCTTGGTGGGTTTGCTCGTCGGCGGCGAGCATGGCGTTGGAGTGGGCGATGGCGGCGCCGCGAAGGGAGGCGTTCCATGCAAGCGGTTGGGCGGGGAGAAGCTGGTCGAACTGTTGCTTGAGGACGGTGAGATTTACGTTGAAGAAATTGAGGGCATCCTGGACATCCTGATTTTTGGTGTTGAGCAAGATATTGAGTTCGCCTTGCGGATTGGTGCGGAAGCGGTTGAGCATTTCGAGAAGTTCCTGCTCGCGCGGGGTGGGGTTGAGGGCGAGGAGGAGGCGGGGTTCGAGGATTTCGAGGCGGTGAAGGATCAAAGGGTTTCTCCCGACCAAGCTACATCGGCCAAATCCGGTTGAGCGGCCACATTCGAGGCGGCGGAATTGGCTGATCAATGATAGCTCGCAAGATTGGGAAAGAGATAGGGAGAATAAGAGGGGCCGGTCGTTTGGTCGTGGTGCGATTTGATGTTGAAGTGGACATTACCGTATCAAAACGCGTCGCAAGCGACGCGGCTAAATGAAAATGCACCAGTAGCGGTCATTTGGAAAGCTTGTCTTTTGACGCCCTGCTTTGGGGGGCGATCATATTTGGGAGGTTGGGGGATTGGCGGCGCTGATTTTCTGAACATCTTTGCCGTTGATGCGCACGATTTTTGAAAGCGGAATCCACCAATCGTATTCATCGGCCCCTTGCGGCTCGATCCAGAATTGCTCGGGGCATCTTTCGTCGGGGTGAACCGCGCCGACGATGTAAGTCCGATCGAGAATCGTTGTAATCTCGTCGCCGGGCTTGAGGGTGTCGGCCAGGGTTTTTTCGTCCATTTGTTGTTGGGAATCATCCTTAAATCGTGCGGGGAATTCAAACTGATTTGCGAATATTGAGTTGGTGAGCCGGCAAAGCATGATAAATTGAGCGGCGATGAGCAAAACGCGGTTTCATGTCGGGGCGAGCGGGTATGCGTATAAGGAGTGGAAGGGGTCGTTTTATCCGGAGGATTTGGCGGCGAAGGAGATGCTTCGATATTACGGCGAGCGGTTTGGGGCGGTGGAGATCAACGGGACGTTTTATCGCATGCCGACAAAGGCGGGGGTGGAAGCGTGGACGAAGGAAGTGCCGGGGGATTTTTTGTTCGCGATGAAGGGGCCGCAGAAGATTACGCATTTTCAACGATTGCGCGGTTGCGAGGAATCGGTGACGGAGCTGTTTGAGGTGGCGAAGGTTTTGAAGAAGCGGTTGGGGCCGGTGTTGTTTGGATTGCCGCCGAATTTTAAGAAGGATTTGGCGCGGCTTGGGGAGTTTTTGAAATTGCTGCCGAAGAAACAGCGTGTGGCGTTTGAGTTTCGGCATGCGTCGTGGATGGATGAGGAGACTTTTGGTTTGCTGCGCGAGCATGGGGTGGCGCTGTGTGTGGCGGAGGGGGAGGGCGTGGAACCGGCGTGGGTGGCGACGGCGAAGTGGGGGTATGTGCGGTTGAGGCTGGCGAAATATAGCAATCAGGATTTGAAGAAACGGATCGAGATGATCCAAAAGATGAAGTGCGAAGAAGTGTTCGTGTTCTTCAAGCATGAGGAGACGGGGACGGCGCCGAAATTTGCGAAGCGGTTTTTGGAGTTGGCGGGGGAGTAAAATGTTTGAAGAGAATATTCACCGCAGAGACGCGTGAGGACGCAGAGAAGAAATTTTTAGCCACGAATGACACGAATGGACACGAATAAGAGTTGAATTCATTTGTGTTTTATGGCGGAGGAGATGGATGATGAAAGAGGATCGAATCACGCGGCGGGAGTTTGGGAAGATTGGGTTGGCGGTGGGCGGGGCGATGGTGGGCGCGTCGCTGGGATTGTCATCGCAAACTTTGGGGGAAGATCAGCCGACGACAGCGCCAGAGAAGCGCAAACAGCCTTATATTTTAGGGGCGGATGTTTCGTGGATTCCGGAGGATGAAGCATCCGGCGCGACTTATTGGGATCGGGGGGCGCAGAAGGATCCGTTGGCGATTCTGAAATCGTATGACTTCAATTTTATTCGGGCGAGGATTTTTGTGAATCCGCATGCGGCGGGGGGATATTCGGCGCGGCGCGAGGAGGCGTTTTGCGATTTGGAGCATACGAAGAAATGGGCGAAGCGGATTCAGGAGGCGGGGATGGGGTTTCTGCTGAGTTGTCACTATTCGGATACGTGGGCGTCGCCGGGGCATCAGACCAAGCCGGCGGCGTGGGCGGATTTGCCTTTTAATCAGCTCGTGGACACGGTTCATGGATGGACGGCGAAGGTGCTGAAGGAGTTGAAGGAGAACGGGACGCCGCCGCAGATGGTTTCGATTGGGAATGAGACTTCGGATGGGATGTTGTTTCCGGATGGGAAGATTTCGAACTTCGACAATTTTGCGAAGCTGACGAACGCGGGATGCCTGGCGGTGCGGGAGTTTGATGCGAAGGTGCCGGTGGCGCTGCACAATCATCTGGGGCGGGATAACGCGGCGATTCGGAAATGGGTGGATGGATTTCTGGACCGCAAAACCGAGTTCGATATCATCGGGATGTCTTGCTACAACCAGGGGCACGAAGGGGATTGGGAGACGAACTTCAACGATCTGGCGACGCGATATCCGAAGCTGAGTTTTGTGGCGATGGAATGTTCGTATCAGAAACGGTTCCTGAACGATCTGATTTTCAAGGCGCCCAATGAAAAGGGATTGGGGTCGTTTATCTGGGAGCCGATGCGGTGGCGGGAGGCGATTTTCGATCATAACGGGGTGAACGCGGGGAACGATATGAATGGCAGGCCGCATTTGGCGGCGAGCACGTTGCCGGCGACGGGTGATCCGAATCAGCCGGTGTATCGGGCAGCGAAACCGACGGGATATGCGAATAATGATCCGGATCTGGTGACGCCTGCGACGAGGCCGGCGCGCGCAGCGGCGACGCAGCAGGGGAATTTTCGCGGAAGGAATGGGGGGCGGTATGACACGAATTCTTACATTCTGGCGTATCCGGAGATGGCGAAGGCGTATGGGGTGGTGTGAGAATTCAAGGAAATATTCACCACGGAGAACACAGAGAGCACGGAGAAAAATAGAAGAAACAGATTTTTAATTTTCTCCTCTCTGTGTTCTCCGTGTTCTCTGTGGTGAAAAATCTAATTCTTATTCAGACAGAGCGATGAGGTGGCGGACGACGCTTCTTGCGAGCGCGCGGAGGTTGTAGCCGCCTTCTAGGAGGCTGACGATTTTTCCGTTGCAGAGTTGGTTGGCGCTGGTGACGAGTTGCTTGGTGATTTGTTCGAAGCCGGATTCGCTGAGTTGGATTTGGGCGAGGGGGTCGTCGCGGTGGGCGTCGAAGCCGGCGGAGATCATTAAGAGTTCGGGGTGGAATTGGGCGAGGGTGGGGAGGATGCGATTCTGGATTGCGTCGAGATATTCGTCGTCGCCGTCGCCGGGGTTGAAGGGGAGGTTCATGGTGAAGCCGCGGCCGGGGCCGATGCCGGTTTCCCAAGCGTGGCCGGAGCCGGGGTAGAGGGTGGCGGGGTGTTGGTGGAGGCTGACGAAGAGGATGCTGGGGTCGAATTCGAGGGCGGCTTGGGTGCCGTTGCCGTGGTGGACGTCGAAATCGACGATGGCGATTTTTTTCAGGCCGTAGGTTTGCTGCATATAGCGGGCGGCGATGGCGATGTTGGAGAAGAGGCAGAAGCCCATGGGGCGGTCGGGCTCGGCGTGGTGGCCGGGGGGACGGGAGGCGGAAAAAGCACGCGATGCGTTGCCTTTCATGACGGCGTCACAAGCGGTGAGAGCGGAGCCGAGGGAGAGGAGGCCCATGTCGAAGCCGTTGGCGGCGACGGGGGTGTCGGCTTGGTCGAGGACGCCGCCGCCGTGGGCGCAGATTTGGCGGATGTGGTTGATGTGCTGGGGGGTGTGGACGAGGGAGAGATATTTTTCGTCGGCAGGGGTGGGGGAGATTTCTATGAGTTTGATGCCGGGGTTTTCGAGGAGGCCGAGGTCGATTTGGAAATCGGGGAAGGGGTCGGGGGAGTCGATTAGTTTGGCTTGGCGGAGGGCGCGGTGGATGGCGCGGATGCGGTCGGGGCGTTCGGGGTGGTGGGGGCCGGTGTCGTGGTCGACAAAGCAGGGATCAGAGACGAAGGCGACGGGCATGGAATTGAATCATCGGAGCATTGAATCATTGAATCAATAAGAATTTGGAGATTGAACCATCGGAAGCATTGAATCATTGGTTTTGGATCGGTGGGTTCTCGTTTCGATATTGAATGTTGAATGCTGAATGTTGGATGTTTTTCTTTTTTTGGAGATTGAACATCGAACATTCAACATTGAACATCCAACATTGAAGAAAGAAAGACTTACCCTAACGCTCTCGCGGAGGGAGAGGGAACCAGAGGATTTACTCGACGCCGATTTTTTTGAACCAGTTGGGTTTGAGATAGCGCAGGGCGACGGGGATGAGAAGGATTAGATTCAAGAGCATATAGGCAGAGAGAAATCGCCAATCGTGGAGCAGGCGAGCGTGGATACCCCAAACGACGTAGAAGAGGACGCCGGGGATTCCGCCGAGGAAGGTGCCGATCGTGATGTCGGCGAGGGTGATTTGCAGCAAGCCGAAGGCGTAGTTGCTGAGAGCGAAGGGCATGACGTGGATGAGGCGGACGGCCATCACCAGCAGGAAGCCGTTGTGGCCGAGTTTTTGGTCGAGGGATTTTATTTTTTGGATGCGGCCCTCGATTTTTTGATGGAACCAGTCGGCGGCGAGCCAGCGGGAGAAAGAGAAGGTGAGGAGAGCGGCGATGGTGGCGGTGATTTGGCAGATGAGGATGGCGAGGAACATCCCGGGTAATGTGCGGAAGATTCGGGAGAGGATGTATCCGCTGAACATCTGCAGAGACCAGACAGGGAGGGCGAGGAGAGAGAGAAGGATGTAGAGGCCGAAGAAAGTGAGGGAGGCGTGGATGGGGTGAAGGGTGACCCAGCGGAGGAGGTCGGGGCCGATTTGGTGCGGGTCGCTCATGATTTCGCGGCCGCGGGGGGTGAAGAAGAGGAGGAGGGCGGCGACGATGATTGCGCAGAACAGGAGGCAGAGGACGATCAATCGGAGTGGGCGATGAGAGGACATGAGCGATTGGATGTTATCGCAAATTTGGGTTGGTCGCAGGGTTGATCCGGGTCTTCGGGGTACCTCAGACACCGGCGTCTGAGG
>DATAPK010000298.1:0-7567 GCA_036265245.1 Tepidisphaeraceae bacterium
GGCCACGGGGAAGAAGAAGCGGCTGGAGAGCGTATTTGATTTCGCCTGCGGGTCGGGGTCGCTTTTGCTCAACGTGCGACAGCGCATGAAGGAATCGGGTGGGACGATTGGGAAAATCTTCGGGATGGAGAAGAACATCACCACCTACAACCTGGCGCGGATGAACATGCTGTTGCACGGGGTGAAGGATTCGGAGTTTGAGATTTATCACGGCGACACGCTGACGAACGACTGGGATTTTCTCCGCGAGACCAACCCGGCGAAGAAGCCGCACTTCGACGCGGTGGTGGCCAACCCGCCGTTCAGCTACCGCTGGGAGCCCAGGGAGGAAATGGGCGAGGACATGCGGTTCAAGAACTATGGCGTTGCCCCCAAGAGCGCTGCCGACTTCGCGTTTCTGCTGCACGGGCTGCACTACCTGAAAGACGACGGGGTGATGGCGATCATCCTGCCGCACGGCGTGCTGTTCCGCGGCGGCGCGGAGGAGCGCATCCGCACGAAGCTGCTGAAAGAGGGGTACATCGACACGGTGATCGGGTTGCCGGCGAATTTGTTCTACTCAACTGGCATTCCGGTATGCATATTGGTGCTGAAGAAGTGCAAGAAGCCAGATGATGTGCTGTTCATCAACGCGGCCGAGCGATTCGAGAAAGGCAAGCGCCAAAACCGGCTACGCGAGCAGGACATCAAGGACATCATCGAGACGTACCAGAGGAGGCCGTCAAAGCCGATCGAGCGGTATGCTCGGCGCGTGCAGATGAAGGAGATTGAAGCGAACGACTACAATCTGAATATCTCGCGGTATGTCAGCACGGCGCAGGCGGAAAAGGAGATCGACCTGGCGGCGACGCATGCGGAGTTGATTCGGATTGAGAACGATATCCGCGAGGCAACCAAGAATCACAACGATTTCCTCAGAGAGCTTGGCTTGCCCTCGCTGCCATCGTCCGATTCGGACTTGACCAAAGAGTAGGAGCGGTGCCACGCCCATCCCGCGCTATTCGCGTGCGATCGAAAAATGGGGACAGTCGAGGCTTATTCTTTAGCTGTCGAGAACCGTTCAGGCACGACGCGGCCGGGCGTTGCCCAATGATTACGAGAGCCTCACCGGCAAGGGGGGCGGACATCATCCTGCTTTTCCCGTAGAATCCCCGCATGGCCAAACGTTTCCGCCGACTGGGGCAAAAATCGATTCTGACTGGCGCACAGATCGCCAGGCCGCGCACCATCCTCGAATCCTTCCCCAACCCCCAGCCCAGGCGCGATTACGAGATTAAGTTTGTTTTCCCGGAGTTCACCAGCGTTTGCCCGGTAACCGGGCAGCCGGATTTTGCGACAATTACGGTGCAATATGTGCCCGATCGGCTGTGCGTGGAGATGAAGAGTTTAAAGCTTTATTTTTTCGCGTATCGCGACAAGGGGATTTTTTACGAAGGGGTTGTGAATACGATTCTGGATGATCTGGTCGCGTTGCTGAAGCCGCGGCGGATGACGGTGATCGGAGACTTCGCCGTGCGCGGCGGGACGGCCGGCACGGTGACGGCGACATATTCTGGATAATTCGTGTTCACCACGGAGAACACGGAGGAGAGTGAATTGAAGATTGGAAAGCATAAAGTATTCGTTCAATTTTCAATTTGTATTCTCTCTCTTTTTGATTTTCTCTGTGTACTCCGTGTCTCCGTGGTGAATAAAGTTTGAAAGGTTAAACCTATGATTCCCCAACCCCCATCCGGCCAAGGGCCTGTCGATCCGCGCGGCGCGTTTTCGCCGCCGCCACCACCGGGTGCGAACCCCGGGCCGATGCCGCCGATGGGTGGATTCGGCCCGCCGCCGCCTATGATGCCAATGATGATGCCGCCGTTTTATCCGCCCCCGCCGCCTCCGCGCGGGCGAAGCTTCGCGGGCGCGATCTTCACGACGCTGGCGACGACGATTCTCGGCCTTTCGATCGTCCTCAATGTCATCCTGCTGCTCGGCTCGCTTTCCGATAAGGAAGGTGTCAAGCAGGAAGTGATTTCCGACGGCGATGCGAATGAGCAGGTGGCCGTCATACCGATTCATGGCGTGATCGACGACGGTATGGAGCAACGGTTTGAGAAGATCGTTTCGGTGATCGAAAAGAATTCATCCGTGAAGGCGATCGTTGTCGACATCGATTCCCCCGGCGGGGCGGTGTCATCTTCGGATGAAATCTATGCTCACCTTAAATTGATGAAAGAGAAAAAGCCGGTGGTGGTCACGATCGGCGGGCTCGGCGCGAGCGGGGCGTACTATATTTCGTGCGCCGCCAGCTATGTTTACGCGGAGCCCACCTCGCTCACTGGAAGCATCGGCGTGATCATGCCGAACTACAATATTCACGAGCTGACCGACAAATATGGCATCAAGGAGACGACGATTGTTTCGGACGGCGCAACCTACAAAAACGCCGCCTCCAGCATGCAGCCGATTGATCCGAAAGATACGCAGTATCTCAAGGGGATTATCAATCAGGCGTTTACCGGCTTCAAAAAGATCGTCACTGACAACCGTAAACTCAAAGGGCAGATCGACGACATCGCCAATGGGAAAATTTATACGTCGCAGGAAGCGCTCGATCTGGGATTGATCGATCAGATCGATTACGCGAGCGCTGCCTGGGATAAGGCCGCGAGCCTGGCGGGGCTGAAGAACCGCCAAGTGGTGAAATACGATACCACGATCGGCATGCTGACCGGGTTGCTGGGCGATTCCAAATTGTCTCGCGGATCGCAGCAATCCAGCGTGACCGTCAATGGCATCAACATCAATTTTGACCGCAGTGCGTTGACCGATTTTCTTACGCCACGGCCGATGTTTCTCTGGCGAGGACAGTAAGACCATTTTGGATTGCGGATTTTGGATTTTGGATTTGAAGAAACGGCATCACTCGTTTTCCCAATCCAAAACCCGCAATTCAAAATCCAAAATAGCCAGCGAACTACCCCGAAGAAAATAATCCCATTCCATCAATTAAATTTTCTGATTGACATTTCGCCCTATGTGTACTAGTGTTCTAGTACACAATGCAAATCGAGCCACTCAGCCCCGTTCCGATCTTCAAGCAGATTGCCGACGGCGTTCGCAGTGCGGTGGCGGCGGGGGTGTATCGGCCGGGGGATTTGATCCCTTCCGTGCGGGCGCAGGCCCTTCAACTCGTGGTGAATCCCAACACCGTTCAGCGGGCGTATGAGGAGCTTGAGCGCGAGGGATTGATCATCAGCAAGAAGGGGACGGGCATGATTGTTTCGCCGGATTCGAAGCTGACGGCGAAGAACGGCGTGACGGAGAATGTCCGCTCGGGGTTCTCGCAGGCCATTTCAGCAGGGCGGTCGGCGGGGTTGTCGCGCGTCGCGATCGACAAGCTGTATCGGGAAGTCTGGAACGACAACACGGCCGGGAGGTCGAAATGAGTGAAACTGCGGGCGATTCTCCGATCCGGCTCGAGCATGTCACCCGGCGATTCGGGAAGATGCTGGCTGTCAATGATCTGACGCTTTCCATTCCGCGGGCGACCACGTTTGGCTTTATCGGATTGAATGGCGCCGGCAAGACCACGGCCATCCGCATGATGGTCGGCCTGCTCGCGCCAAGCAGCGGAAGTATTCACGTCGACGGCATCGAAGTGCCACGGGATCGCGATCGCGTCAAAACGCACATTGGATATGTCCCTGATCGGCCCAACGTTTATCCCTGGATGCGCGTGGAAGAGGCGATTTCGTTTGTGCGGTCATTCCAACCGAAATGGAATCAAGCGCGCTGTGATGAGCTGATGAAGATGTTCGAGCTCGATCCGCGAAAGCGGGCGAAGCATCTTTCAAAAGGGCAGGCAGCGAAGTTATCGATGCTCTTGGCAATCTGCCACGACCCGGCTGTGCTGATTTTCGACGAACCCACCAGCGGCCTCGATCCGCTCGTCCGCGAAGAATTCCTGGAAGGGGTCCTCTCCGTCACCTCCGAACGCCAGCAAACTGTTTTGTTCAGCTCACACACCCTGTCGGATGTGCAGCGGCTGGCCGACAACATCGGGATCATGCACGAAGGCAAGCTGCTTCTGCACGCCCCGGTGGATGAGTTGCTCGATCGCACCAAGCGCATCCGCGCCGTGCTTGAAGAGGAGAACGGCAAGCACGAGGCCCCGCCGGGTATGGTTTTTCAGCGCGTACGCGGGCGCGAGTGGATGATCACGGTGGAGAATTTCAGGCAAGAGCAGATTGAATTCGTGCGTTCGCGCAATCGGATTTCGCATCTGGATGTGCAGGACATGAGTCTGGATGACGTGTTTAAGGATTTCGTCCGCGGACAGAAGGAGGCGGTATGATTGCGTTGCTGAAGAAGGATTGGCGAGTTTATCAAGTGGCTACGATCGGCTGCATTTTGATCGTGTTGACGATCCATATCATCGCCGCGATAACGTTTGTGGATTACGACCGTCCCATACAACAGAGCGATGTTCTCGAAACCTTCTTTACCGCGGGCTTGATCGGGCTGCTTGTCTCTGCGGGCTTCGCAGGAATATACGGCGGCGGAGCGTTCTCTCTGGAGCGACGCGAACGCTCGGCCGACTTCCTCGCCGTGATGCCCACCACTCGGGGCCGAATCATCACGAGCAAAGCCATCGTCTCGATCCTGTGCCCGCTGGTCATCTGGCTGTTCCACCTGTGCGAAATATCATTCATATTTTCCCTGGATCCCGCCCGCTTTGGCAACAAAGGAGATTATTGGATCGTCGTCACCATTATCTTCGGTGCATCCGTGATGTTTTTCGGCTTGGCCTGGCTCTTGAGCACGTTTCTCAGCAGTGCTGCAATCTCATTTGGCATTGCAATCGTGATCTTGCTTGGTTCGCTGACCCTGATCGAAACCGCGCGTCAGCGACATTCGATCAGCGATCTTACGGCTCAACAGATCGACTATGCATGGACATTTGGGATGGGGACCATCTGTTTTATTGCAGGCGTGATTTATTACCTCAGGCGGGTTGAGCCCTGATCAGAATGCCTAGCCCAGCAAGCGTGGGCATAGGATATTCAAGCCGGAAAGACCATCGCGGAGATTCCAAGGCCGTTTGAATGAGGGCTTAATCTCCCAGATTGAACCGCCCTTCAACGTCCGATAATCCATGTTATGTTAATCTCCATGTCGCAATGAAAAAGCAGCGAAAAAGCCTGAGAAATCAAGCTGAAATGCAACTAACCACCGCGATGGGCCCGCCGAAGCCGGCGGCGATGGCCAGGCTGCGGCGGATGGGTGTGGAGATGGATGATTCGCCAAGCCGCACGCGGCGTGTGGGCAAGGGCGCGGTCGTTTGAATGTTCGGCGGGATCAAGCCGGTGCGATGGGATTCGAGATTCAGCACCACCGAAACCAAACCCGATGCACCAAGGCTGTGGCCAATCGCGCCTTTGTGGGAATACAAAATCGGATGGCCGTCGGTGCTTTCGATGCATTCCTCAATCGCCGTCAGTTCGACGGGGTCATTCATCTGCGTGCCCGTGCCGTGGGCGTGGATGAGATCCACTTGGCGGGTGTCGATCACCCTTTTTAGCAATCTGCCCAGGGTCTTTGCGCTAGGATCGACGCCGGTAAGGTGGGTTGCGTCGGCGCCGAGGGCAAAACGATCTAATTGGGCTAGGCCGCTGGCGGAATCGGAAGCTTCCAGGCAGATCGCGGCGGCGGCTTCGGACATCAGGAAGCCGGATCGATTCGCGTCGAATGGCCGGCAGCCATGACCTTCGGGCGGCAAAACACCCAGACGTTTGAAGCTGCCGATGAAAAGCGGATGCACCGATGCTTCGGCGGCGACGACCAGGGCGCGTTTGGCCTGGCCGGATTTCAATAACAACGCGGCATGGATCAGGGCGTGTAATCCACTGGAGCAGGCGGCGGAGATGGTCAGTCGCGGGCCGAAACCCAGTTGAAGTTCGCGTGAGAGAGATTCAGCGACTTCGTGCAGGCCGATTGTTGGCGACGCAACATTTTTGGTCCGATAGTTTTGTAGCGGCGGGGTGGTTGTGGAAACTGTTGCTGGCTTCGGAGAACCCTCACCCCAGCCCTCTCCCGGCGTACCGGGCGAGGGAGGAAAAGGGACGGCGGTCATCCAGCGTTCGATTGGACCTTTGCTGGTACCCACAATCAGAGCGGTTGCATCATCACTGACTTGATCACCCTGCCATCCCGCGCTGGCGATCGCTTCATTCGCGGCGCGGAATGCCAGTGTTGTGACACGTGGGTATTGGCTTTCTTTGCAGACTTCAACTTTCGCATGATCCCGGATGAATTGCCCGGCCATCAACGCGCGCCACGTTTCCGCGACGCTCATTCCCAGCGCAGTAACCAGTCCGGTTCCAGTGATATTGAGATGCTTCACGACATCGAAGGCGCGGCCGCGGCGACCTCTCGCTCGTACAGAATGGGAATCTGATGTTTGCCGGTGTGGGAGACGCGCGAGAGCTTGGGATCATCCGAGGCCGGTGCGATCCCCCCGCCGTCATAACTTCGCCACATCAGGCCCAGATCCATCACCATCTGATGATCCATCTCCGGCTTGCGGCCATAGGTCGTCAGATAATTTCCGATCATCGTGCTGTCAGCGCCGGCAAAGAAAATCCAGCTTTGCAGATCGCGCAGGCAAACTTCGCGGCCGCCGGCGACTTTTAATTCGGCGGTGGGGAGAACAAACCGAGCGATCGCGACAATCTTCAGGCATTCCATCGGCGGGAGCTTGGGCTGCCCTGCCAGAGGCGTGCCGTGGATGGCATTGAGGAAGTTGATCGGCATCACATCCACGCCGATCTCACGCAGCGTGAACATCATGTCGAGGCGATCAACCCAGTCTTCACCCATGCCGAAGATGCCGCCGCTGCACAAAGAGAGCCCGGCTTCCTTGGCGATTTTGAGCGTGTTGATGCGTTCGCTGAACGGATGGGTGGAGACGATGCTGGGGTAATGGCGTTCGGAGGTTTCGATGTTGTGATTGATGCGACGAATGCCGCAGTCGTAGAGGAATTTCGCGGTCTCAGGCGTGAGCGCGCCGAGCGTGGCACAGGCGCGGGTTTTCCCTTCGACGGCGATTTTCATCATGATCGGCTTGAGCCAATCTTCCAGTTCCGCCCGGGTGGGACCACGACCGGAATTGACGATGCCGAAGCTATCCGCGCCAACCTCGGCGGCGTGCCAGGCGCTCTGCAAAACCTGATCGTTGGTCAGTTGCGATTCATCCTTGGCGGGGCCGTCGTGATGGGCGGATTGAGCACAGAATTTACAATCCTCACTGCACCCCCCCACCTTGGCGGCAACGATGGCGCAAAACTTTACATCGCGGCCCATGAAGCGGATGCGGATTTTGTTCGCCCAGTAAAACAGATCGTAAATGTCATCGCCGGAAACCCGTGTCAGTTGCTCGGCTTCGGTGCGCGAAAGCAGATTTCCTTCCAGAACGTGTTGGGCGAGGTTGGCGATGTGAGGTTGCACGAATACTCCGGGACAATTCCGCTGCATTTCCGCGAGCAATGCTCGCGGCTTTATAGATTAAAACTACTGCAAG
>DATAPK010000299.1:0-7188 GCA_036265245.1 Tepidisphaeraceae bacterium
TGTTGATCACCCCAAACTTAAACTGCGCCGCCACGTGATACATCGGGCGGATGAAAATCAGGCACAGCACCGCCGCCAGAACCAGCAGAATAATCAGCTTGGCCAGCGCATGTTGCGGCTTGACCGTCAGCTTCCACAAATCCACGATCGCGATGCCCGTCTTGGTGATCCACCAGCGGTCATTCTGATAGCGGTCGAAAAGCTGCGGCGCCAGCAACTCCACCGATACCGCCAGCGCCGTCGCATTGTGTTGTTCGAGTTTTTTATCGCGATTGAATTCCAGCGTCATCACGCCGACGATTTCGCCGCGATTCCGCATCGGAAGCGACATCACCGTCTCGCCGCCGTTCACTCTTGAAAGTTGTTGCGCATCGCGCGACACGTGCGGCGAGCTTTCCCCTTCGGGATCGAAGATCACGTTGTCTTCCTGGTCCCAGCATTCCTCCATCACCTTTTCGATCATCACTGACAATTCCTGCTTGCGGTCGAATTGCTCGGTATGGCTGATGGCCTTCAGCTTGATCTTGTCGTGCTTCACCCAGCCAAGCGAAACGCGGGCGGCGCCAGTACGGGTGGCCAGCTCGTTGCATAAATTCATCGCGGCAGATTCAAAACCCTCCGCCGTCGCAACGGATGAACCATATTGCAGCACATCCTGATTCCGCCTCGCCACTTCGCGATACTGCTCGCTCTTCTGTTGCAGTGTGTAAAGATCGAAATACCCCGCGACCAGTTCCATCGACATCAAACGCTGCTGGGCGGCGTCCTGATTCCGGCAACGCGTGATCACCGCGCTGCACGCAACCACATTTCCTTCATTGCGAAGCAGCGTCACCAGGCAAAATTGCGGCTCGCCAACCCCTTCCGTCCCTTCAATCAGAATCGCGCCGTTCTTTCCTTGCTGAAGGCAAGGCGTGACAATCTCTCGAAACGCGTTCAGCGCCTGCTCGCGAACCTCAGGGGCCGAATTATCCGGCCGAATGTGCGCAACCGTCTTAAGCTGCGCCGTGCCCTGCTCCGACCCGGCTTCGAGCAAAAAGCCCGCCGCCTCCGTGCCGGCAACGACCACCGCCTGCGTGGTGATCAGATCGGCAATAAACGCCGGCAGATTGCTGCCCGCCGCCAGCAGCCGCTGCACCAGCTTGTTACGCGACGCCGGCGATGCCGCCTGCTGCTGTTGCTGTTGTTGATCGGATGAACCGCCGGATTGTGAGGATTCAACAATACCTGATGCCACGGGAGCCTCGCCTCGTGAATACTTTGATCTAAACCGGCAGACATGACGGGTCTGCCCCACTTACTACATAATTACTTTACCTGAAATGACAGCACCGCGTCATCCTTCGGAGCCGCATCCTGCAATTCTTTTGGAAGCTTCAATTCCATCCGCATCCCCGCATCGCGACCTTCCGGATTCGGTAATTCAAGCCGCACCAACTGCCGATCCGCACTCGCATCGGCAACCGGTGTGATGAAAATAATCTTTCCTTCTTTCCACTGATCCGAGCCATCATTCAGATATCGAACCTGAAGCGGCGTCCCTTCCTTCAGCATCGCAACCTGCATCGTCGTCAACCCGCGAATCTCAACCCACAGCGGATCGTTCTTCACCACAACTACCGCGCCGTCTTTGTCCTGCGGGTCAGCCATCTCACCGACATCCAGCACCACATGCTGCACCGTGCCGTCGATCGGGCTCTTCAATTCCATCTTCTGAATGCGAACCTGCTCCTCCTCAAACTTCATCTTCGCTTCCTGCTTGTCTTCCTCAGCCACCTTCACGCTCTTTTGTGATTCGATGAGCTTGGCTTCGGATTCTTCAATTTCAGAGGCAGCATAGGAATCGGGGGCTTTGGATTTGCGGTCGTAATCGATCTGCTTGACCTTCTCATCCGCCTTCGCCGCATCGATGCGGCTGTCGGATTCAGCCTCAACCTTCAAGCGGGCCAGTTCTTTGTCATCCACATCCGTATCCTGACGCAGCAACACCTGGCCGGCCTTCACATGATCGCCGTCCTTCACCAGGCTTTCCTTAATCAGCCCCGCCGACATGAATTTGAGCTTGGGCTGCGCCGATGGGTACGTGATCACGCTCACGCCGCTGGAGTCGGCAGCGGAGGGACTCAACTTGGTTTCCCCGCGTCCGGCAACGGCCAGCGAGCTAACCACAACGGCCGCCGCGAGCGCGGCATGGCGAAACTTAATCCTGGACATCTGTGAGATTCCTTTCCATCCGAATCTAATCAACACACCCCGATCATGAGGTCGGGTCAATAATACATGCCTTGACGCTGCCAAGTTCGTATAAAACACCATCATTCCGGTCAATAACCTTTAAACCCGCATCCGCAGCATCGACACACGGCCTATAAAGTCTTTAGAACGTAACTACAGGCCAACTCGCGACTTCCGACAACAGCCCCAATAATCCCCTCATTATCAGACCTATTTGAAATAATGCCGGATTTCCCCAAAAGACGCCTTTGAGTCCCCGATTGTTACAAATCACCAACGAAAAGTGTGATGATTAGAGGATTGAAATTTGAAAGGCTTCTCAAGCTTCAATCCTCAATCATCACGCATCCTTCACCGGTACCCCAACCTCTCCAGATCTTCCTCGCTCATCCCAAAATGATGTCCAATCTCATGCAACACCGTCACACGCACCTGCCGAACCAAATTCTCGCGGCTACGAGCGACCGTTTCAATGGAATCCTGAAAAATATAAATCACATCCGGCATCACGCCGCTCTCTTCAACACTCCGCCGCGTACGTGGCCGACCATGATAAAGCCCCAACAGCAACCCGCCACTCGCAAATTTAATTTGCGCCGGCGAAGGCCGATCCCGAATCTCAATCGGCACCTCTTCCAAAAATGCCGCAAACTCCTCCGGCAACTCCTCCACCGCCGCCGCAACCAACTCGGCGAATTCATCCTTGCTCACTCGATAAGGCATCGTAGAATCCAACTCCAAACTTTTCAGCAGTTCATTCTATGCGAAATATCTTATCCATCGCCGTTCTTTTCCTCGTCGGTTGCTCCGCCCCAAGCTTCTTGGTCACGCCCGTGCCCACCAGCACGGAAATTCAGGAAGTCCAGGTCAAGGAAGGCGCCGCCGCCTTCCCCGACAAAATCGCCCTGATCGAAGTCGAAGGCATGCTCGCCAACGCCCGCACCGGCGGATTGCTCCAGGCGCAGGAAAACAAGCTCAGCCTCTTCACCCAGCAAATGGAACAGGCCGAGAAAGATCCCAAAGTCAAAGCCGTCGTCCTGCGCGTCAACTCGCCCGGCGGAACCGTCACCTGCTCCGACACCATGTATCAAATGATCCAGCGCTTCCGCGCACGCACCCACAAACCCGTCATCGCCTCCGCGCAGGAAGTGATGGCCAGCGGCGCCTACTACGTCAGCACCGCCTGCGATGACATCGTCGCCCAGCCCACCAGCGTCGTCGGCAGCATCGGCGTGATCTTCGAACTCTTCGAATTCGATCAGGGCCTCGCCAAGCTCGGCATCAGCAGCAACCCCATCAAGAGCGCCGCCCACAAAGACATCGCCTCCCCCTTCCGTCCCATGGCCGCCGACGAACGCGAAATCCTCCAGGCCACCGTCGACGAATATTATCATCGCTTCATCGGCGTCGTGCAGGCCAAGTACAACATCACCGACCCCGACAAACTCAAAATCGCCACCGACGGCCGAGTCTTCAGCGGCGAGGAAGCATTTAAAATGGGATTGGTCGACCGCGTCGGTTTACTCGACGATGCGATCGATCTCGCCAAGCAAATGGCCAAAGCCCCGAGCGCCGAAGTCGTCATGTACAAACGCCCCTACGGCTACAGCGGCTCCATCTACGCCGAAACCCCCGTCCCAGCACCCCAGGCCAATGTCCTCCAACTTCCCCTCCCCGACGCCGCCTACCTCCCGCGCGGATTCTATTACCTGTGGATGCCCTGAGAACACGCGAGCTTTAAGCAATCCGCTTCCAACTCGCATCAGTCTATTTCACTATTTCGCAATTTCCTTGGCGGCTTGGCCATTTCCTCACCTAGTTGGATCGCTTTATCACGTGCATCGATCATTTTCGCCGCAAGTTCCGGCTGAGTGTCTTTGAACGTTAGAATTTGATCATCCATGCCCTGGGCCGCTGAAAATTGTTGAATCGCAATGCGAAGATGGCCGAATGACGCAAACGCTGAGAAATATTGTGACATTCCATTCCCCATCTCCTGATTACCTTGTCCACGCAATTGTTCCCCTGCATCACGTTGAAGTTTTTTCTGGTGGCTCTCAATCACATAACAATATGCCGCACATTTAAGAGGCGTCTTCGGCAACTGCTTTAACAGTTGCTCTCCTGATACAATGACAGTCGCGTAATCGCCTGCCCGGAATTGCAATTCCATCGCTGCAACAAGCATTTCGTTTTTCACTGATTCATCCGTCGCCGCATTCGCTGCTTTAAGTAGCGCACTGGCCTGGCTCGTCAGATCGTCATGTGCTTTTTCACGAAGCGCCCCTCGCTTGATCAGATCGGTTTCCTTATCCGCGCGTTTCATCACATCAGTGAAATCATCCATCGCCTGGTCGCGCTGATTTGCAATCGACGCATTCTCATAAACATCGCCCAGCCGATTTTCGACATCGCGCCAATTATCGCGCGTAAGCAAAATACGCGACGCCTCATCCGCTGTAACCGGCCGACGAATAGCCTGCGTGGCCGGCGCATTCCCTTCTGCCGCCGCAACAATCGAAACAAATAGATTCAGGCCCAGGATTGATCCCATAACAATGAAAAAGGAAGTGATTCGAACCATTCCGCCTCCCAATCGTTCAACAACGAGATCGAAGTCTCAAAAAATGTTATTTGCCAAAAGACCCAGATGAGCGAATCAAGATAAGGATACATCAACCAAAACTTTGTTTCAGTTTGCCCATTTAAACGGCATTTTGGAGTACACCACAATGGGAATTACTTGCGACGACCGGTAAATTGATGTAACTTGTGGCCTGATAAAATATTTCGCCACATTTTTGTAATGAAACACCGGCCCCTGACCGATGATGGATCAGAACGTCATGGGCTGTTTTATCGGACTCAGCCCACCACTCGGAATGGAATTTGAACGGCAGGGCATGGTAGTGAAAAAGGCACATCGAAAAGTCGTCGTCTTTAGCTCCCTCATCGGCTTGCTCACCCTCACCAGTGCGCTGCTCATGGCACTCGCGCCGGCCCCGCTTCGGCCCGATGCCACCAACAGCCTCTTCGCTGTCGATGCGCCCAACTCAATGGATGCCATCTTCCAAACCCAATCCGATGCCGCTAAGCCGCCGCAGTGGAAATACATCTACATCCATCAAAGCAAGTCTGCCGGCAGCAACGCCAACAGCATCATGCAGCCCGATGGCGAGTTCAACGACCATTTCCTGATCGGTAACGGCGACGGCCTCAACGACGGCGAAGTCGAGATGGGCCAGCACTGGGAAGGCCAGCAATCTGCCGACGCCCCTGCCCCCAACACCCAAATCGACCCCGACTGCATCAGTATCTGCATGATTGGTGATTTAGACCACAATCGCCCCACCCCCACCCAAATGCGACGGCTCTCCCAGCTCGTCAGCGCCCTCCAAGCCCATTACCGCATCCCCTTGAGCAACGTGGCTTTAGCAGATCAACCTCAAAGCAGCGCCGGCGTCGGTCGATTCTTCCCCGTCGCCGCTTTCCATGAACAATTGATCCCCTGAACGTCTTCTTAGCGCAAGAATCAACTTTTCCTTGACTTATTTTTCGATTCTCCTACGCTAGATTTGTCTTACGTGGCTGGCGGCGTTCCATTGGAATTCCGCCAGCGGCTTGTTTGATCGATTCAATAAGCCGTTCCAGCGTCCGACTACCCCAGCGGTATGGTTTTGCTCCGTCGACGAACGGTTGCTTCATAATACTATCCGTTATCAACTGTCGTCGAAATTGGCCCTCTTGCGATCCACCTGCCGCAATGGGGAGGAGTAAACCTTCAGGTGGGACAACCGGTGCATGGCTCAGAAACTCCTTCACTATGATGTCCTGGAGCAGTTGGGAGAAGGTGCGCGTAGCACCATCTACCTCGTACAGGATCCCGACACCAAACAGGTGTACGCGCTGAAGCACGTTCATCGCGATACGCAGAAGGACATTCGTTTCATCGAGCAGATGGAGATCGAATACGAGATCTCCCGTCAGTTCACCCACCCCAATCTCCGCCGAACCTACGAGTTGAAGATCATCAAGACCCTTCTCCTGAAGGTCAACGAAGCGTTCATGCTCATGGAGTATGTCGACGGCAAACCGCTCGATACATATCTCCCCAGCGATATGATTCAGGTGCTCGATACCTTCATCCAGGCAGCCCAGGGACTCAAGGCCATGCACTCCATGGGCTATGCCCATTGTGACATCAAGCCCAACAACATCCTCTACTGTGCCAGCGGCAAGGTGAAGGTGATTGACTTCGGCCAAAGCTGCAAGATCGGCACGATCAAGGATCGCATCCAGGGCACGCCCGATTACATCGCCCCCGAGCAGGTCGACCGCCGCCCCGTGACGGTGCAGACCGATGTCTTCAATCTGGGCGCCACCCTTTATTGGGCCCTGACAGGCCGGCACATTCCAACCCTCTACACGGTCAACAAAAAAGGCGCAAACAGCTTCCTGCTGGATACGCGCATCGACACGCCGCAGGATCTGAACCCCAAAGTCCCGCCGGCCATTTCAAATCTCGTGATGGAATGCATCAGCACCCGCCCACAAAAGCGCCCCGCCGATATGGATCAAGTCATCACCCGCCTTGAGCTCGGCAAACACATCCTCAACAAAGCCGCCAACCCCGACAGCATCACACCCGTGATCGACGACTTGCACGATTCCTCAGTGCATCCCTCGCCAAAGCCGTAAAACGACAACCGCCGCCAATCCCGCCCGAAATTATTGCCGGCAACGAGCGGCCGTTCGTTATTTTATTAAAACCAAATAGAACGGCAGCCGTCTGCAACGAGGAGGCTCGCGCAGACGGCTGCCGGTTGCGTAGGCGGTTAAGCCAGAGTCAATCCACGGAAATCCGCGGTGGTGGTAGCGCCGGTATTTTTCGAACAGACGCCCAGGCCAAGGTAAATCTCCGAATTAAGTGCGACGGTCTCGGATCCCATCGAC
>DATAPK010000300.1:0-6816 GCA_036265245.1 Tepidisphaeraceae bacterium
TCCATCATCGCGCCGACCGCGATTCCCGATTTCCTCTCGTCAGTAACACTTCACTCCAGCCGGCCAACGAAATCACCGAGTTGCCCCACATTATCGGACCGGGCGTGGCACGCGGCGTGATCGAATGCGAGATAGGCCCAGTTCAAGAGTGAAAAAGGGATGGAAATCGACGCCGTGCGCTGGATTAGAAGAAATTTACGCAAAACCGGACTCTTGAGAATGCATCAGCGGGATAAAGTAGATGCATTGAAATCCCCTTGAATCGAAAAAAGGGGGTCAGGGAGCCTGGTTCCGAGTTCACCCGATGAGTCTGTTAAACAAGCCAACCCGTGCGAAATCAGGCATGAAGCGAGCCGTCGTTCGCGCCCTTCCCGAGGCCGACAGCACCGCGCGGCCAGATGTGCCCGCGCCCTTCAAGATGCCCAAGCTTCGCCCGCCGGTGTTTGCCGATCGCGTTGTCGATATTTGCGACCATGGCGCGATAGGCGACGGCCGAACCGATTGCACCCAAGCATTCGCCGCCGCGATCAAGCAATGCGCCGACAACGGCGGCGGCCGGGTGAATGTCCCCGAGGGCCGCTGGCTTACCGGGCCGATCCATCTGCGCAGCGACATCGAACTGCATCTGCAAGAGGGCGCCAAAATCTGGTTCAACAACGAGCCCGAACTTTATCTGCCATCCGTTCTGGTACGGTGGGGCGGGATTGAGTGTCACAACTATTCGCCCCTGATTTACGCGCGCGATTGCCGAAACATCGCCATCACCGGCCACGGCTCGATGCTGGGCCGCGGCGAAGCATGGTGGCGCTGGGCGGCGCTGCAGGAGCGAGCCCGGGCCAGGCAATACAAAATCGCAAGCGAAGAATCATCCGTCGAGCGGCGGATGGTCGTGGACGCAGAATTTCCCCTTCGGCCGCAGTTCATTCACACCATCAATTGCGAAAATATTCTGCTGGAAGATTTCACCATCGCCGAAGCCGGCCCTTGCGCGACGATTCATCTGGCATCCTGCCAAAACGTCACCGTGCGCCGCCTCCACATCCGCGCGACCGAGGGCCCAAACACAGAAGGCATGATCCTCGATTCCACCAGCAACGTGATCGTCGAAGATTGCGACCTGGCCACCGGCCATGATTGCATCGTGTTGCAGGCAGGACTGTCGACCAACTGCTCGCAGAATGTGGGGCCGACAGAAAACGTAATCGTTCGCCGCATCCGCGCAACAGCGGGCCAGGCGGGGTTTGCGATCGGGCCCTGTGTCTTTGGCGGCGTGAAAAATGTCTTCGTCCACGATTGCAAATTCGACGGGCTCGATTCAGCCATCGCCCTCAAGGCAACGCGCGGCCGGCCCGGAGTAATTGAAGGCATCCACATTCGCGATATTCAGATCGGCCAAATCACCGGCGATGCGATCCAGATTGCAACCGAGCCCGATGCGTTCGATAAACCCCGCGGCGCCGCGGCCCTGTTTAAGGATATTCGCATCAGCCACATAACCTGCGATCAAGCACGGCAGGCCGCACGCATTGCCGGCATGACGGATGCGTCCCTAAGCCAGCTCAGGCTCGAAAATCTTTCCATCACCGCCGAGCAGGGCCTTTCATGTGCCGCGGTCAGTGGGATGGAATTGATCGATCTGCGGATTTCACCCCGGATCGGCCCGATGCTTTCACTCAAGGATGTGCAGAACGTAGTGATCCAAGGCCTGAACATCGCCCACAGCCGCGGAGTATTTCTGGATCTGCGCGGCCGACACACGCGCGATATTCGCTTGCGCGGCGAAGTGAGCGATCACGCCCGCCCCTCGATCGTGCTCGGAATCGACGTCCCCGATGATGCCATTGTGCATGAATAACCCGCCGCTTGCGGCTTCGCGGATCAAGCGCTGTCTTTTATAGAGCTGATCAATCCACCAACCCGCAAGCGGCGAGTTCGTTGAAGTGTGATTGTTCGCGTAGAATCCAAACCATGTCCGTGGCGGTTTCCCGTGAAGACATTCCGACAACACTCCAATCCTCGCAATCGCGCGGCGTAACCTGGCGAAGCGTCCTCCTCGGCACAATCGCCGTGCTCGCCGTCTGCACCCTAACCCCAATCAACGATTATGCCTGGTCCAACACCAGCCTCACTTCGGGTTTTTTACCACTGGCAGCCGTGCTGGTGCTTTTTGTGCTCGTGGTTGCGATCAACGCCCCGCTGCATCGATGGCTTCCAAATCACGCGCTAAGCACCCCAGAGTTGGCGGTGATCGTGCTGATGTCCTTCATGGGATGCAGCCTCAGCAATTGGGGCCTGACGAGATTTTTCATCCCCACACCAGTCACGCCGTTTCATCTTGGCTCAGCCGACGACACATTCTGGCGAGCGTTCACCGGGATGAATCTCCCCAAACAATTATTCCCCGTGCCCGATATCGCCAGCGGCCGAACCAGCGACGCGGTGAGCTGGTTTTACCGACGCGTGCCCGAAGGCCAAAAAATCCCGTTCAGCGCCTGGATAACCCCGCTGCTCACATGGGGAATTTTCATCGCGGCGATGCTGGCCACGCTCGCGGCAATGGCGCGCCTGACCTTCGAGCAATGGGCCACCAACGAGCGCCTGCCGTTTCCGCTCGTGCAGGTGCAATCAGCCCTCCTCGAGCCACCGGCGCCGGGCAAAGCGCTCAACTGGATTTTTCGCAGCCGCGTTTTCTGGATCGGCCTGTGCGGCGTGCTGGCCATCCATACGCTCTCCTGCCTCAATACTTATTTCCCCAAAAACGTCCCGAAAATTCCGCTCGGCTATGATCTCTTCAGCGTTTTCTCCGAGCCGCCGCTCTTTTATCTGGGGCCAAAACTCAAAAAGGCGACCCTCTCCTTCACCGTGATCGGCGTGACCTATTTCATCCGCTCGCGCGTCGCGTTCAGCTTGTGGATCACGTTCATCCTCATGAACTTGGTCGACCTGCAATACAGCCTGCGGCAAGGCGAGATGCCCAGTGCCGCCTGGCAGGATCAGCACCTCGGCGCATCCGTCGCATTCATCGGCGGGTTTCTATGGATCGGCAGGCACCACTGGATCAAGGTTTTGAAAGATGCGTTCGGACTGTCGCGCGATCGCGTGCACACCGGCGCGTTCTGGATTGCCGTAATCGGCTCGATCGTGATGGTCGCCTGGCTGAAAGCGGTCGGCGTTCAACTTTGGGTCGGGGTTTTGATCGTCGCTTTTATTTTGATGGCACATCTGGTGGTGGCGCGCGTGGTAGCCGAGACGGGTCTGCCCTTTTATCGCAGCAGCGTGAATGTCGCGCAAATCAACAGCAATCTGCCGACAAGATTTTTCGGCATGCGCGACATCTTCTTCTCCTGCGTCTTCACAATCCTCGGGCCGCTGACAACCCGCGATGGGCTGACCACATTCACGCAGCAGGGGCTCGGGCTGTCAAAAACAGCAGGCAAATCCCGCGGGCTTGGCTGGGTAATCGTCTGGGCCCTGGCCATCGGATTCGTTTCTGCATCGCTGACGACGCTGTATTGCCAGTATTCCTATCCCACTCCGATCGCCGCCGATCAGGTGCCGACGCGAAACTATTTTGGCGCGGAATATGTCCCCAAGCGTGAGCTCGGCAATCCCTTCGACGATTTCGCACGCGGCAGATTTACCCCAAAGCAATACGATCCGCGCCTGCATCTCGGGATCGGATTTGGCCTGACCGTTTTCCTCGAGGTGGCCGCGTTGCGCTGGGCAAGTTGGCCGCTCCTCCCGGTGGGCTATGTCGCCGGATACGGCGCCTTCCTCGGCAACGCCTGGCTGAGCATTTTTGTGGGATGGATCGCGCAGCTTCTGGTGGTGCGGCTCGGCGGGGCAAGCTTATTTCAAAAAGCCCGACCTTTTTTCATCGGTATCATTTTCGGCGAAGGGCTGGCCGCCGGAATCTGGCTGATCGTCAACGCCATCATCGTCATGAACGGCGGCGAAAGTCAGGCCGTGAAGTTTTTGCTCTGACGCGCTTCCAATCGAAAATTCCGAATCCGATAAACGCTCGGCCTCATCGGGCGATCCGATTCCAGCGGAACAGGATTCGCCCCGCCTATGTTTCGGTAAGCCCCTGTGCGAAACGAGATTCGATTGACCGAATGGCCGGCCTCATCGCTAGCGCCATCGCGAACGATTTTCCCATTCACCATGATTTTGCATTGACCTTGCCCTGCATCGCGATGAATTTCGATGGACACCCATTCGCCAGGCGCCAGCCGCAGATCCCCTGAGCTGATTCGCAATTCCCGTCGCGCGCCCATTTTACTCATGAACTCAATCTCAAGCGGGACCTGTTCCAGTTGCTCCGCCAACAAGTCAAAAGAAACCTTCACAAGATCGGATTCAGAGAACACGCGAGTGACTCGAACATAATCGTGAGGATCGCGATTCTCGATCCGCATCTCGCCGCCCGAAACAGAAACACTCGCCCATTTCGGAACATACAAATTCCAATCGTCAAATCCCTGGATCGTGCCGCGCATCTCATCCGCCTTCACCGGCAGCGGCACGCGGCTAACCCAAATGTCCTCCTTGCTCATGCTATAAACCAGCCACATCACCTGCTCTTCTCGCGAATGATCGTCAGCCCACTCCGAAATCCCGCGAACATATTGTGGCCCAATGCTGCGAAACTTGCCGGGATAACGCTGCACGGGAAGTTCCCCTTGCACGATCCGCATATCGCGAAAGTGAACTCCATCGTCGCTGGTGACGACGATCAACGGAAAGCGATTCTTGCGGGATGGATTGTAAACCAGCGCGAAACGTCTATCAGCCGTGCGCTGCGACCAAACCTTCGCTTTGCCCGTGACAAGCGTCGGCGGAATAACCGGCATCGCCCAGCTTTCACCCTCATCGATCGACGTCGTGACATATCCCATCTTGCACAAGCCCAGGCGAGTGCCGTCAGTTCGGCGAAAAAAGCTGAACCCCTTGCCGCAAACCCACTTGGCGTCGTCGCCGGGCACCATTCCGCCAGGCCACGCAGTAGCGTTATGCCATTTCATCCGGCGCTCGCCCAGAAGCCTGCCACGATCCTGTTGCTCCAGATAAATCTTATTTGCCAGTAAAGAACGGCACGCCTCCACAAAGCCGCCGTCGGAAGACCCATCAAACATCGGCGCCGCGTTCGGAGGCGACCCAATCAATCGCAACGTGAACACGTCGCCAAGCTGATGATCAGCAAAAATCTCGCGAACGACAATGCCGCCTTTCTTATCCTCGTCAGTATCTTCCCGATCCGCGCGTAACCCCGCGATCACCAGCATCCGCCCATTGGGCGCAAGAAAAAAATACATTCGCAGCGGCGTCGACACGCCCTGCGGGAAAAGTTCCCGCGGCGCGGGCCACTCAATGCCGTCGGTCGATGTGCTGTAAAGCTCGCGCGACGGCCAAACATCTTCATCCTGCTCGCAGCTATTCCACGCGACATACAATCGCCCGCGCCAGCACGCCATATCGACATGATGGTGATACGTCCACCCGCGCCCATCAGTCATTTCCGGCACCGCACGGCTGGCCCGAAATACTTGATAGCTTTGCACACCAACGGCGGGGGGAAGACCCGCATCGGCAAGCGTTGGATCGACGCGCGATTGTTCAGGGCCTTCGATATCAATTGGCGAAGAGGTATCTGACATGCTAATGGCTTCTCATTGGCACTTCGTCCACAGGCAACCACGACCACGGTGTAGTTCCTTCGTATGCGTAAACCCCGCCCGCGGTCGTTTTCAAATCCAGCTTTATTCCGTTGTAAGCAAGTACGCACGGGTTGCCGAGCTTCGATCGGATGACGGTGTGCGTGAGTTGCCCTTTGTCCCACGACATATCCACTTCAAATCCGCCGCGAGCGCACAAGCCGGTGACCGAACCTTTTGCCCAGGCAGCAGGAAGTGCCGGCAGCAAATCGATTTCCTGCGTGCCGGTTTTCAAATCGCGGATCTGGCTTTGCAGAAGCATCTCCGCCACGCCCGCGCAAGCGCCAAAATCGCCGTCCACCTGAAATGGGCCGCACTTATCAAAAAGGTTGGGAAATGTCCGCTTGCCAAGTTGCATGGAAAGCTGGCGGTAGGCCTCATCCCCGTTGTAAGCGCGAGCGTCAAGATTAATCCGCCACGCGTAGCTCCATCCCGTGCTGCCGTCGCCGCGCCATTTCAACAGCAGCTTGGCCGCGGCAAAAAGCTTCGGATTCTCAGGCGTAAACTCCGCCCCGGGATACATCCCCCACAGCGGCGACATGTGCCGATGATTGTTATCCGGCACATCCACATCTTCAACCCATTCCTGAAGCTGGCCATGTTTCCCAATCTGATCCGGCGCCAACTGCGCTCGCTTGGCCGCGATTTCGTTCATGAGAATACGATCTTTTCCAAGCAGGCTGGCAGATTCCATCGTCGCATCAAATAGCGCGCGAATAATTTGCATATCCATCGACGGCCCGGCGCACAGCCCACCCTGCTCGGGAGAGAAAGATGGATTCGTGACAAGCCACCCGGTCTTCGGGTCTTTGACGAGTGAATCCACGAAAAATTGCGACGCTTCTCGCATTGGAATATAAGCGCGCTCGCTCAAAAAACTTTTATCCCCGGTAAAGAGATAATGTTCCCAAAGGTGATAACAAAGCCACGCCCCGCCCGTTGGCCAAATGCCGTCAATATTATTGATCGGCGCCGTGCCGCGCCACAGATCCGTATTATGATGCAGCACCCACCCGCCCGCGTGATATTGCTTTTTCGCCGTGCGCGATCCACTGATGACCAGATCATTCACAAGGTCCACCAGTGGCGCAGTGCATTCGCT
>DATAPK010000301.1:0-3111 GCA_036265245.1 Tepidisphaeraceae bacterium
CCCAGCCCAGCCTCTAACACAAGCCGGTTTAAGTTAGTGAATCTAGATATGAATGATTAGGCTGTCAATGTTTTAATGTAGACGCCCTCGCTGGCTGCGTAATGGTATCGACGCCTGAATAAGCGAGCGTTTTTCAAGCGAAAAAGCGGGTATTTCATCTGATTTTCATAAGTTCGGTTATGCTGGTGGACGGCAAAAGGCGTGAGCCAAATTACCTTCCCTATCCACGATGAAAATCCTGCTGATTGAAGATTTCCAGTTGATTCGCAAATCGGTCGCGGAGGGATTACGCGAGGTGGGATTTGCTGTCGATGAAGCCGCCGATGGCGAGGAAGGTTTGTGGCACGCGACCAGCGGAAGCTACGATGTGGTTGTCCTCGACCTGATGCTGCCAAGGGTGGATGGGCTCACGATTCTGAAAAAGCTTCGCCAAAAACAATCGACGGCCCATGTGCTGATCCTGACGGCGAAAGATACGCCGGCCGACCGGGTGCAGGGGTTGAATCTGGGCGCGGATGATTACCTGGTGAAACCGTTTGTGTTCGAGGAGCTGCTTGCGCGCGTGCGGGCGCTGGTGCGGCGAAAGTATGAGATCAAATCGCCGATCATCCGGATCGCGGATATGGAAATCGACACCACACAGCGCATCGTGCGGCGAGGCGAGGATCGCATCGAACTAAGCCGGCGGGAATACGCGCTGCTGGAATTGCTGGCCGCCAAGGTCGGGCAGGTGGTCACGCGATCAGACATCTGGGAGAAGGTCTATCAATTTGAATCTTCCGCAGACAGCAATGTGGTGGATGTATTCATCGGGCACCTGCGGCGAAAGATCGAGCGGGAGGGATTGCCGAAGCTGATCCACACTCGCCGGGGGCATGGCTATTTTCTGGGCGAGGCGGAGTGATGCTTTCACTGCGCTCGCGATTGATGTTCGGCGTGGGCATCGCGACAACGGCGATCTTTGTGGCGGCTACGTTGGCGTTGTATCTGCTCGCCAAGGCATCGCTGATTATAGAATTCGACAGCACGACACTAGTCAAGGCGCGAGCGATCGCATCGATGGCGGAGATTCATCGCGGCCGAATGCGCATCGAAGAGGTGGAGGAGGGACAGCTTCAGGAGTTTGCCCGAACATCGCATCCTGAATATTTCCAGATCACATCGGATGATGGGAATGTTCTTGCGCAATCGGCAAATCTGAATGGCGCGCGATTGAGTTATTCGTCGCCTGTGAAAAGCGACTTGCCTGCCGCATCGGATGTGATTCTGCCTGATGGAAGGCGCGGGCGACAAACCGTCATGCGCTTCAGCGTGCATGCGGATGATGATGACAATAATTCTCACGGACCAGCGCAGACTGCGATGCTGGCTGTGGCGCGATCGCGCGGCGAGTTGGATGGGATGCTGGCGCGATTCAGATGGCTGCTCGCGCTGGTTTGCGGGGCCGCCACTGTTGTGCTGCTGACGCTGACGGCGATTCTGATTCGGCGTGGGCTGCGGCCGGTTGAAGTGGTCGCGGGCAGCATCGCGCGGCTGGGCGAAAAAAATCTTTTAGATCGACTTGCGCCGTCCAACGTTCCCAGGGAATTATTGCCGATTGTCCAGCGGCTGAACGAACTGCTGTGCCGGCTTGATTCGGCGTTTGAGCGAGAGAAATCATTCACTGCCGACGCCGCCCACGAGCTGCGCACACCGCTGGCGGGATTGGAGGCGGCGCTGGGCGTCTGTGCACGCAAACCTCGCTCGCCAGAGAAATATGCCGAAGTGGTGAATGATTGCCTGGCAGTGGTGCGTGGCATGTACAACATGATTGAGAATCTTCTGACGCTGGCTCGCGCGGATGCTGCGCAGATTCAGATTGCGATGGTGCCGTGTCACATCGATGAAATCCTGGAAAACGTCTGGATGCAGTTCAAGCAGCGGGCGGAAGAGCGCGCGATCAAGGTGACATGGGACGTTTCGCCTAATCTGGTCGTTCAAACAGATTGCGAGCGTTTGATCCCGGTGCTGGTCAATCTTTTCGACAACGCGGTGAGATATTCCAATCAAGGCGGCGACCTGCGCGTGTGCGCTTGCGCGAAAAACAGCGATGCGATCGTTCGCATCGCCAACAGCGGCAGCCGCGTGCGCAGCGAAGATGCGACGCGCGTGTTCGATCGCTTTTGGCGAGCCGATCCCGCGCGATCAGACATCGGCACCTCCTGCGGGCTGGGTTTATCGGTCTGCCAAAAGATGATCGCCACCTTAAATGGCGCAATCTCAGCCACATCCAGCGAAGGCGGCGAATTTTCGATTGAAATTCGTCTGCCTGTTTAAAACTTCACTGGTTTTTCACTCTTGGACAATAGGTTCATGGGTGAAAATGACGGCGATGTCGCTGTCTGGAAGTTTTATTCGAAGGAGTAACGCTATGCGTTCAAAATGGATTGTGATTCTGTCGTGCATTCTGGGTCTCACGGCCTTAGCCCCGCTGGCGCGGGCGGAGGAGAAGAAGGAAAAAGAAGAAAATGAGGTGCAGGTCAAGTTTGCTGACCTCCCCCCGGCTGTGCAGGCCACGCTGAATAAGGCGAGCAACAATGCCGCCATCGCCACGGTCGACAAGGAAACCGAAGATGGCAAGACCACTTATGAAGCGGACGTCAAACTCGACGGCAAGAACTATGAAGTTAAAGTGGCCGAAGATGGCTCGCTGATCAGCAAGAAGATCGATGACGACGACAAGGATGAGAAGGACGACAAGAAGTAAATCGATCGTTCATCATCATTTGCTCATGTTTCACAGTTTAATCATTGTTCTGCTATCGATCCCCTCGGCTTGGGCAGTGTCAAGCACCACCCAAGCCGAGGGGTTAGTCGATCATTTTGACGTGCCGAAGGAACATTTTTCCTCGACTGGCCGCAACGACTATTTCGTGCTCGAGCCTTTCTGGCAGATGACGCTGTAAGGGAAGGAGGCCGGCAAGGTTGTCGATCACCAAGGAAGTTGGGAAGCGGCAATCGCTCCTGGCCGCCAAGACGATAATCCCGAAGTGGCAGGATCAATGAAGGTGCGATCACAACGTCAGCGAATCTTGCGCAAGCGGGAGGGCGCATTTAAGATGGCCAGGGAAA
>DATAPK010000302.1:0-5390 GCA_036265245.1 Tepidisphaeraceae bacterium
GGCGCGTTCGACGAGCCGCACTTGTAGCAGGCGAATCTTCAACGCCTCGGCGCGCACCTGGTGGATTTGCAGGCCGAGGTTCTTCATCACCTGCCCCGCGACTCCGTCGGGCTCGCGAATCAGGCCGATGAGCAGGTGCTCGGGAACGACTTGCGACAGACCCACGCACATGGCTTCTTCCGAAGCAAATTGGATCACCCGCTTCGCCCGTGGCGTTAGCGGAAGTTCGTCGGGCAACTGCATCTGTGGCCCGCGATGGACCAGTTTTTCGATTTCTGATCTCATACTGTCAGCATTCAGGCCCAATCGCTGAAGCGTGCCGCCGGCATCGCACGATCCTTCAAGCAGCAGCCCGAGCAGGATGTGCTCGGTGCCGACAAAATGGTGACTGAGCGCGCGAGCTTCGTCGGCGGCGAGCGACAACACCTTGCGAGCTTGTTCGGTCATTGAGTTGAGCATGATCGACCTTTCAAAGAATGTGCAATCAGGCCGGGAATGCGATGATTTGGCCGAGGGTTGAGACAAACGTCTGCCATTCGCCGCGGCCGTGCTGGAGCTTGCGTTTTCCTTTTGGTGTGAGGCGATAGATTCGCCGCCTCGCGCCGCGTCGTCCTTTTTGCTCGCGTTCCCAAACCGCCCCGACTTCGCCGGCGGCTTCAAGACGGTAGAGCGCGGGATAGAGCGATCCTTCCTTCAATTTGAGCAATCCGCAGCCGCCGTCTTCCAGGCGCCGCATAATCTCCAGGCCGTGCGCATCGCCTTTTTCGAGGGTCGCAAGAATCAAAGTCTCCAAATGCCCGCGGAGCTTGTCGCCGTCGATGGTTGGCATGGGATTATCCTAGACAGGCTATGAATAGATTGTCAAGGAGAATCGGGGAAAGGCGAATGACCAATGAATGACCAAATCTCAAGTCCCATGCTTTGGGATTTGGGGTATCGGGGTTTTGTTGGTCATTTGACTCTCGGTCATTTCCACCCGAAAAACCGCTGGACATTCTCCGTTGTCACGCGATCTACTTCTTCAACGTTCACGCCCCATTGCTGGGCGATTGCGGTCGCCGTGTGCATCACGAGAGCGGGCTCGTTGATCTTTTGGCTGCGGAAGGGTTCGGGGGATAGGTATGGGGCATCGGTTTCGACGAATAGGCGGTCGCGCGGCGTGAGTTTGACTGCTTCGCGCAAGGCGTCGGATTTTTTGAAGGTAACGACGCCGGTGAATCCGAGCAGATATCCCGCTCCGAGAACGCGCTCGGCCTCGGCGACCGTTCCAGTGAAGCAATGAAATACCGCCGGCACGGATGCAAAATTCTTCATGATCGCCAGCGTGTCATCGACTGCTTCGCGGCAATGGATGACGACCGGCTTGGAAAATTCCTTTGCCATCGCAAGCTGTGCTTCAAAGAATTTCCGCTGCTTGGTGCGGTCGGCGAAGTTGTGGTGATAATCCAGGCCCATCTCGCCGAGTGCTACAACGGATGGATCTTTTTGGAGCTCGCGAAGAATTGAGATCTTCTCGAATTCCACCTCGTGACAGTAATTCGGATGCACGCCGATCGAGCAGCGAAGATTTTCACGGCCACGGCAGACCTCGATCGCTTTCAGGTCGTCTTCCAACTCAGTGCCGATCGTGATCATGCGCGAAACACCCGCGGCGACAGCGCGGGAAAGAACCGCATCAAGCTGCTGATGAAGCCGTGGATCGGTGAGATGGCAATGAGAATCAATCAATTTTGGATTTTCGATTGCGGATTTTGGATTGAATGCGAATCATTACAATCCGCAATCTCCAATCCAAAATCCAAAATTCCCTAGAACGTCGCTCCAAACGCGTCGGTTGTGTGGCGGATAATCGGCGGCTGACCTGTCGGCCAGACGACCGCCACCACGTCAAACCGCGATGGCGGCTGGGGTTGGCCGAAGCGCATCAGGTACATCTTCGCGGCTTTGGTGAGTTGATGCTGCTTGATCGTGTTGACCTGCTCTTCGGGCGTGGGGTCGTCATAGGCTCGCGTTTTCACCTCGACAAACACCAGCGTCTTTTTATCGCGCGCGATGATGTCCACTTCGCCCACTGCCGTGCGGAAGTTTCGTTCGAGAATTTTATATCCCTGATTGCGGAGATATTTCGCCGCGACGTTTTCGCCGCGTTCGCCGAGTGGATCGGGGGCGGGGGTGGATTTGAAAATCGTCTTGAACTTTGCGAGCCAGCCAACCATCGACACAGCGTATCGCGCCGCCGACTGCGATCAAGCTGCCGACAAAAGCAAAGTCCACGGAGGCGATCCGTGGACTTTTGATTTGTTCGGTTTTTGAACTCGGTTAGCTTGCCGCGGCGGCGAGTTCCTGATGCTCTTCTTTCGTGTGCGAAGCAGCGGCACCGGTTTCTTTTGTGGTCTTGCGCTGCTCGGTCAGGCGAACCGCCTTGCCCACGCGCTGACGGAGATAGAACAGCTTGGCGCGACGGGTTTCGCCGCTGCGCTTCACGACCACCTTGGCGATAAATGGCGAATGGATCGGGAAAATACGCTCGACGCCTTCGTTGTTGACGATGCGACGAACGGTGAAGGTTTCGTTGATGCCCTGCCCTTTTTTCATGATGACCGTGCCGGAGAAAACCTGCACGCGTTCCTTTTCGCCTTCGACGATTCGGTTATGCACGTCAACGGTGTCGCCGACCTGGAACTGGGGGATTTCCTTCTTCAGGTAGTTCTTTTCGACGTATTCCAAAATTGCGTTTCTCATGACAAGTCTCCGGTCGGGTTACAAATCTTCTTTTTTTCGATCTTGCAGATACCGTTGCCAGAGATCAGGCCGACGACTCTGCGTCCTAGTCTTACGTTGCGATTCGCGCCACTGTGCGATGGCGGCATGATTTCCGCTGAGAAGGACATCCGGCACGCTCATCCCGCGAAAATCGCGGGGGCGAGTGTACTGGGGATATTCGAGCAATCCTTCCGCGAATGTTTCATCCACCGCGCCGTGCTCCGCGCCCAGTGCTCCGGGCAACAGCCGCACAACCGCATCGACGATCACCATTGCGGCCAGTTCGCCGCCGCTCAACACATAGTCGCCGATGCTAATTTCGAGCGGGCTTAATCCGTTGATAATCCGCTCGTCAAAACCTTCGTAATGGCCGGCAATGAGGAGCAGTCTTTCTTTTGTCGCCAGCTCCTCAGCCAGCTTTTGATCGAACAACCGGCCCTGCGGGGTTAATAATATCCTTGTCGCGGGTCTGGCGTCCTGTTTTTCTGCGAATTCGACAGCATCAAACATGGTCTGGCACATCATCACCATGCCAGGCCCGCCGCCGAACGGTTTGTCATCAACGGACTTATGCGCGTCCGTGGCGAAATCTCGAAAATTGGTCAGCCGATATTCGACCAGTCCTTTTTCGGCCGCCCGTTTCGGGATGCTGGTTCCCAGAATCGGAACAAACATTTCCGGGAACAGGGTCAGGATGTCAAATCGAAGACTCATCGCACCTCACGACAAATAACCCCATGCATGCATGGGGCTATATGGTTAGGCGGTCGGAGCCTCTTCTTTCTTTGCTGGTTCTGTTTTCGCGGCGCCTTCTGCGGCTGGCGCTGCGGGGGCTGCTTTCGGCTTGCCGGGTTTGGGCAGTCGAAGCGACTTGTGCTCCACGCCGGCCTTTTTCAGCAGGGATGAAACGCGCTCCGAAGGAATCGCGCCATGATCCAGCCAATATCGGCAGCGATCCAGATTCGCGACAAATTCCTTGGCGGGGTCTTTCACGAGTGGATCGTGATGCCCGAGTTCTTCGATCACGCGGCCATCGCGCGGCGAGCGGGAATCAATCGCATTCAAGCGAAAAAACGCCCGGTGCGACCGACCCATCCGCTTTAATCTCAACTTGACTGACATTACTGCTCTCCGTCTTCTCTAAATTGTGCGAATGGGGCAGTATACGGATATTCAGTCTTCTGGCAATACCCGGGCTCACCACACGCAAACAAACCCCCGCAAACGGTTGCAATTCAATGATTTATGACAGGATGACAATGTCGTAGCCGCGGATGCGAGTCTGTGGACCCAGCATCCACGGACTCGCGTTCGCGGCTACGATAGCATCGCTCTATCAACAGGTATTTATCTCTAAAGGAGAGATTCCAACTGTCCTCGGCTGTGTTGATCGAGTTGATCCAAGCGGGTCAATTCGTAGACATTGCCGTCGGCATCTTTCACGCTGAAGCGGCCGTCGTTTAGGAAGCGGATGTCTTCGCGCTCCTGCACGCGAAACTCGGCCGGGCCTCGGTCGGTCTGCACTTTCCATTGTTGATAGCCGAAGCGAAGGTCTACTTCGTCGATGTGCGTGATGCGCGGAATGAAGCTGTATCGATTGAGCCAGCTTTCGATCTTCGACCGCATCTCCGAATCGAGCGCGCTGACATCTTCGATCAACAAAAGTTCTTTGCCGTCGCTGCTGCGCACGCTGACAAACTGGCCGGGCTTGCTCCAGGGGAAGCTTCGGCGGATGCGCACATCTTTCACATCTTCCTGGCCGGGGCGGCGCAGGTTGAGCTTTTGTTGTTCGTCTTCGATGAATTGGAAAGTCTGGCTCACAATGGTCTCCGCTTATGGAGCGAATAGGCCTGATACGAGATCACCGCCGGTTGTCCGCTGGCGCGTTTGATCATCGTATTGAGCTGGCCGCGATGATACGTCGCGTGATCGAGCACGTGCAGCATCAGGTCGGCCAGCGGCAGCGAGAACATCTCGCCGCGCGTGTTGCGATATTGGATTTCCCGGGCCAGCGCCTTCGGCGACTGCGTGCCCAGAAAATCGGTGATCGCCGAATGCACCAGTGGCCAGCGCTGCATGAGGGCATCGCGCGTTGGATAATCCTCGTGATTTTCCAGGCGCGTGGGATGCTCGCCTCGCCAGCGCGAAAGCCAGATCCACTGCGCCGCCATGCAATGCACCAGCAGCTTATGGATCGAGCCGACGCTGATCTGCTGCTCTTTGTAATACCCGTCGTCGGGCACGGTGCGCGAAGCAGCCAGGATTTCGTTGTCGGCCCAGTAAACGTATTCGAACATCTGCTGCAGGTGCTCTTTGGTGACAGTCATGGTGAACGTCAGGCACCGACAAAAATGGGTCGCGGCGGGAAGATCAGGACGCTCTTTTCTACCCTACGCGCCTCCGTGCCTTCTCCTCTCAGAGGCAATTTACCTTCTGAGCGGGTTAGAAGCCAACAAATCGGGTGCATTTGAGCGCCGCCGCCCGCAACTGGGCCGCCTGCCTGAGGGCGGGGCCGATCTCCAACGACTCGAATCCCGGCTTCACGCCCATCGAATCGAGCTGCGCCTGAACCAGGACATTCCCGGCATCGTCGGCGATGGGCATGATCCGAAAGCAGATATGCCCGG
>DATAPK010000303.1:0-4539 GCA_036265245.1 Tepidisphaeraceae bacterium
CATTATCGTTATCCCATCTTTCGATATTCAACGCCGTTGCCAACGCGGGAAGCGTGACGAAGGCAGCAGAAGCCATCTCAGTTAGTCAGCCCGCCGTATCCAAACAAATTAAATTGCTGGAGAGCGATGTTGGCGTAAGACTGTTCGAGCGCGTCGGCAGGGGCGTTCGTCTCACTGGACCGGGAATAACGCTGGCTGAATATACCCGCCGAATTTTTACGCTCGTGGAAGAAGCTGAAGCGACATTGAGTGATTTGCAGGGCTTGCGCAAAGGGCGGCTGTCAATCGGCGCCGGGGCAACGGTCGGCGCTTATCTCCTCCCCGATACGCTGGTGCGTTTTCGTCAGCGTTTCCCCGGCGTTACTCTGAACTTGGAAGTCGGTTCAAGCCATCTGCTTCGCCAGCGTTTGAGAGAAGGTTCAATCGAATTTGCCTTGATGGAAAAATCACTCCCATCCCCGGAATTTGAAAGCTTGATGTATTTGGCGGATGAACTGGTTGGAATCGTGCCGCCTAAACATCCGGCAGCCCGCGTGAAAACAATCACAGCAGCGAAGTTTGCGAAGGAACCTTTCGTCGTCCGCGAAGCAGAGTCCGGGACAAGATCGCTTGTGGAGCGCGCGTTTGCCGAACGCGGCCTTCGTGTCCATCCAGCCATGGCCCTCAGCAGCACAGAAGCGGTGAAACGCGCCGTCGCCGCAGGGCTGGGAGTATCCATTGTTTCAAAGATGAGCCTCGGAGCCGAAGTTGAGGCGGGCCATCTTGCCGTCGTCAGATTGAAGGACCTTCTACTCCGCCGCCCGATTTATCTTGTCCGCCAGGCGAATCGTCATGAATCCAAAGCCGCAACAGCATTTCTTTGTCTTTTGAAGCACGTCGTGCGCGGCAAAAATAAATAGAATGCTCAGCTGAGAGAAGCAGGCGGTCCAACACCCCACGCATACCCTCTTCGCCCCCATCCCGTTAAACTCGTTCCATGCTCGAACTGACTCCCCACGAATCCCGCATCCTCGGCGTCCTCATCGAAAAGGCCTTCACCACGCCCAACCAATACCCCCTCTCCCTCAACGCCCTCGCCACCGGAGCCGGCCAACTCAGCAACCGCGACCCCGTCATGCAGATGACCGAAGACCAGGCCTTCGACGCCGTAGAATCCCTCCGCCAAAAACAGCTCGCCGTTCGCGTCGATCAGGTCGGCTCGCGCGTCCACAAATACAAACACCTCGCCGCCGAAACCTTGCGGTGCAGCCAGCCCCAGCTCGCCATCCTCGCCGAGCTTCTCCTTCGCGGCCCGCAAACCCTCGGCGAGCTCCGCTCCCGCGCCTCCCGCATGCAACCCCTCGAATCCCTCGACCGCGTTACCGAAATCCTCCGCGGCCTGATGGAGATCGAAGAACCTCTCGTCCAACTCCTCCCACCCGCCCCCGGCTCCCGCGCCGAGCAATACACCCAACTCCTCTCCCCAATCGCTCACCCCATCGAACCCCGCGAAATCCCCGCTTCTCCTGCTCCCGCACCATCCGATGGATTATCAACCCGCGTCACCGCGCTGGAAGCCGAAGTAAAAACCCTGCATCAAGCGATCCAAACCATCTCACAGGCTCTGGGCATTCCCGATCCAACCCAAAAAGATTTGTAGACATAGAAATGCAACCGCGGAGGCGCAGAGGCGCGGAGGAAAACGCAGAGAATTAATTTTATATTTTTAAATTCTGTATTCTCCGCGTCTGTCTCCGCGACTCCGTCTCTCCGCGGTTGCATTTTCTTCAGATACCCAAAGAAACGCTCATTGCCCCAGCACCTTTTCCGCCACCGGCAGCGCCGCCCCGCACCACAGCCCATACATCTTCCCCGACGGATGCAATCCATCCTCCGCCACCAGCGACCGGTCCTCCTTCGCCTGCTTCGAGATCGGCGTGATATCCACAAACGCCACCCCCGCCTTCTCGCACTCCTCGCGACATACCGAATTAAACTGATCGATCTCCCGCCCAACCTGCCCCGGATCGCGCCCGCTCGTTTGCCCAAAAGGCGTCGCCCCCCAATCCGGAATCGAAACCACAAAAACGCGTTTACTCTCCCCGCCCGCAAACCCAATCGCCCGTTTCAACAATCCCGCAAACTGCGATCGAAACTCTTCAACGCTTCGCCCCCGAAACTGATTGTTCACCCCAATCAGAAGCGACACCATCGCATAAGGCCCGCGCGGATTCGCCACATCAATCCCCGCTGAGAGTTCATCCGTCGTCCACCCCGTCGTCGCAATGATCTCCGGATCAGCAATCTCGATTTTCTGCTCGCGCAACATCTTCACCAGTTGCACCGGCCAGCGCTCCGAAGGATCAACCGCCTCCCCGCAAGTATAAGAATCCCCCAGCGCCAAATACCGCGGCCCAGAACTAACCGGAACCGAACTCACCGACCCGCGTTCGCACCCAGACACTGTCATTAGTGCGAGTATCAGAAGTGGAGCAAAACTGTTCATTGATGTGTTCTCCATCGATCCCAGAGACCGCGAAGGCGCGATGGCACGAAGGAATTCGCGAAGAAAATACATTGGATTTTTTCCTTCGTGGCTTTCTTCGCGACACCGCGCCTTCGCGGTCTCTTCCCCGTCACTTCCACAGTGCTTTCAGCTTCAACAATCGCTCGCCGGCCTTATGCAGCGTCTCGTCCTTCTTCGCAAACATAAACCGCAGCTTCATCCGCCCATCCTCTTTGGGCGCATAAAACGAACTCCCCGGCACGCCCGCCACGCCGAACTCCTCAATCATCCGCCGATTAAAGCTCACATCGTCTGTCGCGCTGAACGCGCTGATATCCGTCATCACGTAATAAGCGCCCGCCGGATCGGAGAATTTGAACCCCGCCTCATGCAGGTAGGGCAGCAGGATCTTCCCTCGCCGCTGATAATCCGCGCGCAACTTCACATAATAAGATTCCGGCATTTTCATCGCCGCCACGCCCGCCATCTGAAGCGGATGCGGCGCGCCGACGGTGAGAAAATCATGCACCCGCCGAATGCCGCTGGTGATTTCTTCCGATGCGATGCAATACCCCAATCGCCAACCCGTCACGCTGAATGTTTTCGACAATCCGCTGATCGTCACCGTGCGATCCGCCATCCCCTCCAGCGTCGCAATGCTCACATGCGGCTGATCGTTCAGAATAATGTGCTCATAAATCTCATCCGTGATCGCCAGCACATCATGCTTCACGCAAAGCCCCGCGATAAACTCCATTTCCTCCCGCGAAAAAACCTTCCCCGTCGGATTGTTAGGCGTATTGATAATGATCGCGCGAGTGCGACCACTAAACGCCTTCGCCAATTCATCCCGATCAAAAAACCAATCCCCGCCCTGTGATTCACCACTGAATTGTTGCCTTAATTGAACCCAAACCGGCGTCGCCCCCGACAGCAATCCATCAGGCCCATAGTTCTCATAAAACGGCTGAAAGACAATCACCTCATCCCCTGGATTGATGACCGCAAGCAGCGTCGCCATCATGCACTCGGTCGCGCCGCAGCAAACTGTGATGTGTTTATCCGGATCGCACTCGATGCCATTAAACGAGCGCGCCTTCTCGGCGATCGCCTGCCGAAGCGGTGGGGCACCCCAGGTGACGGCGTACTGATTAAACCCCTCCTGAATCGCCCGGCACGCCGCATCCTTCAACTCCTGAGGCGTCTCAAAATCCGGCATCCCCTGCGCCAAATTAATCGCATCAAACCTCGCTGCCAGCCGGCTCATCTCCCGAATCACCGACTCCGAAAAAAACTGAACCCTCGACGAAAGCATCACCTCACTCCAATCTTTCAATTGTGCTGAATTCTCATTTCGGTGGGGCGGACATTCTTGTCTGCCATCCCATGAATCAGCATGCCAGAATCTCTCAATGAGACAGACAAGAATGTCTGTCCCGCCACTTTGCAACATGAGCAACCATTCCAACCTTGCACTTGCAAGACCAACACGCATCATACCCGCTCATGCCTTCTTTGCTCGCTCGATTCGACCTGCGCGCCCGCAACACCACCGTCGCCCGCGAACTCCGCGGCGCCGTCGCCACCTTCCTCACGATGGCCTACATCCTTTTCGTCAACCCGCAGATTCTCTCCAGCTCCGGCATGCCCCCAAATGTCGCCGCCTCCATCGGCGCATGCACTGCTCTCGCCGCCGGCGTTTGCACGATCCTCATGGGGCTGGCCTCCAACTTTCCCATCGCCCTCGCCAGCGGTATGGGTCTCAACGCCGTCGTCGTCGGGATCGCCCTCAAAGCCGGCTCCTGGAAAATCGCGATGGGGTTGATCGTTCTCGACGGCCTCGTCACCCTCCTTCTCGTCGCCTGCGGCCTGCGCGAAGCCATCATGCACGCCATCCCCAAACCCCTTCGCCTCGCCACCGGCGCAGGCATCGGCCTCTTCATCGCCCTCATCGGACTCGTCAACGCCCACATCGTCGTCGCAACTCAATTTCCCGACGCGCCGCTTGCCCCCGGCACTTGGCATTCCCCGGAAACGGCCGTCGCTTTCATCGG
>DATAPK010000304.1:0-3555 GCA_036265245.1 Tepidisphaeraceae bacterium
TGCGGGTTTGTGTTATAAGGCGCTGCCAGCAGGTTCGGCGGGGAGCCCAGTGAAGCGTCATACAGCCAACCGCGCCGGATCCAGGGTGAATTCCAATTCGCCTCCGGCAGGAAATCCCGCGAATCACCCGCGTACAGATGGGCACCCAAGGTGATCTGTTTGACGTTGTTTTGGCACTGGGCACGAATCGCCTTGTCCTTGGCTTTGGCCAGCGCCGGAAGGAGCATCGCTGCCAGAATGGCGATGATGGCAATAACCACGAGCAGTTCGATTAGTGTGAACGCTTGATTTGCAAATAGGCGTTGCTTTCTCATTGCCGTTTTCTCATGTAGCCCGGAATCGGGACCGGGCTAATGAACTTTATAGAATTTTTGGGTGGCGGATGGAGTTGTGATATATACCGGCGCGGTTGCGCCACTTACTGGTGTGTAGGAACCGGTGACACTTGTGGCCTCGTAAAGCGTGCCACCCTGATACGAAATGTAGAGGTTTGCCCCGACTGCATTGACATGAACTTTAAACGGCCCGTAGGTGTCGAAGCTGACGCCGGAATTCTGAGCAGCATTGTAAACACTCAAAACGTCGTAATCGGTCAACGCCCGACTCCAGATGCCGAGGTCATCAAGGTTGAAGTTCGCTGTGCCATAGGCTCCAAGGGGGTCTTGGCCAATTGTGAGGGTCTGGCCTGTGATAAGACTCCCCAGCCCGCTAAGCGAGTGGGTCGCCACGCGAGCGCCATCCACATAGGAAGCGGCAATTCCCGCGTTGCGGTCGAACGCCACGGCCACATGATGCCAGGCGCCGTTGTTAATCAGGGGGCTCGTGCCGCTTACCGGGTCGGCAATGACCGAGCCACCGCTTACGGCGGTCCATTCGAAACGCCCGCCGTCTTCGGTCAGCACCCATCCGAATTGGTACGTTGAGTTGATCGAATTGCCGATGATTGGGTCATCGTTAAAGGCTGCGCTGTACTGCAACCACAAGGAGACGGTAAAACTGTTGGTGACGTCGAATTGAAGATCGTTGTTCAAATCTGAGACGGTCAGATAATTTGCGCCGGGCGTGGTGTTGATATTGACGCCCTGGCCGACTTTGCCAGCGATAAAGCCCGGCGAACCAGCCGGAGCGGAGGCGTCGTTGGCGCGGCCGGACGTGTCCAGATAGTTGTTGTCGAACCGAAGGTGCAGCACCAAACCATTGGTCTGGTTGGCGTAGCTCGGTTGTGGCAGCACCGTCAATGTGGCCGCGGCGGTGTTGGTGAATCCCAACGAGTTCGTTCCATACAGAACATAATTCGCCGCGTCTGTGAAAAAGATATTGCTCAGGGTCAGAGTCTGGCTGGTCGCGCCCGGGATGCTCACGCCGTTTTTCTTCCATTGCAAAGCGATTGGGATACTGCCACCAATCGCGGCGTTGAATGTGACGTTGTTGCCGACAGCGGCGGTGACGGAGTTCGGCTGAACCGTGACCAATGGAGGGGTCGTCGTGCCGTACTGTCCGGCCGCGTAGAGATTGGCGATGGCCGAAGCTGAGAGCGCTTTATTGTAAAGGCTGATTTCATCGAGATCGCCTTTCAGAAAGTCACTGGAGGTGGACGCGCCGATTTTTCGGCGAGGCAGGGGCATCGAGTTTACGCTTGTATCCGTCAGCAGGCCGTTCACATAAAGGTCTGTGCCGTTGGTGCGTCCCACGAACACGAGTTGAACCCAGACGCCGGATGGCGCCGAATAATTGTAGGCGAAATCACCAAAACCGCCATAGCGTGAGATGCCAAGTTTGCCGGTGTTCTGCCATTGCTCCAGGCGCAATGAAGCACTCACCGGCGCGAGGCGATCATCAATCAAAGCGCCCGAAGGCTGAATCGGGTCCGTGCGCCGTGCCCAGAATACGGCCGTCCATGGAGCCGGGATCGAATTATCAACAGCAGCAACTGGATTGAGAACAATCTGGCCGCTGGTGCCGTCGAAGTTGACGGCTGTGTCCCCGCCGCCAAATGGCAGCCCGCTTGGAACACCAAGTGCCACACCGTTGGTGTAAAGGCCATCCAAACCGCCGTAGGAATCGAAAGCGATCGAACCGGAGCTTTCGCCAAGACGCCAATAATTGATAGGGCCATTGGTCATGACTGCCTGGGCGTATGAACCGGGAGCGGGAGTTACCACGGAAAGCACAGCTCCGGCGCTGAGCACGCCACCGGTGACATTGGTGACGCCGACGGTGTAAGTCGCGGCATCGCCGGCGCTGACGTTCGGAAGCGTGAGCGTCTGATTGGTTTGCCCGGTCATGTCCACGCCACCTTTTTTCCACTGATACGTGAAGGGAGCGGTGCCGTCCGCGAGCACAAAGAAGTTCGCTGTCCCGCCTACATAAACGGAACGCGATTGCGGTGGCGTATTGATCGAAACCGGGATCGCCGGGTTCACGGTCACCGTTACCACCTGGCTGGTGACGGAGCCATAGTTGTTTGTGATCACCACATCGTAATTTCCGGCGTCGCTCTGCGCGGCATTGGCCTTGGTGTAGGTCTCGGAAGTAGCCCCCGGAACGTTGGTGCCTTCCTGGCGCCATTGGAAATGCAGCGGCAACGCACCTGCGGCGTCCGCGCCAAGGCTAAAGGTTGTGCTGGTATAGACTGTTCCCGGCGGATTCTGTGTCGGAGGATCCGCAACCATGAAGGGCGCATCCACCGAACCGGTTGCCGTCAGGTAAAGGCTCAGGATTCTTCCAGCAGACAAGACCTTATCGAAGGCAGCCACTTCATCGATGTTGCCCATGAAGAAGTCACCACTGGCGTTAAAGATGCCCCCGCCGCCGATGTTGAATTTGAATTCGTTCGTGCCGTAGCTGGTGACTGATGAGAACGTCTGCCCGGACACGACACCGTTGAAATACATGTTCTCTGTCGCGCCATCAGCGGTCACCGCGAGGAATCCCCATTCGTCATCGGCCCATGGGTAAGGCTGAACGATGTTATGGGCCGGCGCTTCGAACCAGGCTTCAATGGCAGCGCCGCTATTTGCGTCTCCCATTTCCAATAAGTTGTTCTGGCCAAAATACCCGCCGCGGATGGTGTGGACTGCGCCGCGCTTGATCCAGCCCATGACTGTGAAATTGCTCTTGTTGTTCAAAACCCCGAGCGGCGAACCCACTGAACCACTTGTACCGTCGAAGTTGCCGCACGGGTTGCTCGCGCCGAAACCGGGAAATGCAGGAGCTTTGGGGCCCGACGCATCATTGGTGACGCCGTTGATATATTTGGCGTTCGCGCCGGCGCCCAGCGTGCCGGAATTTGCGGCAGTCGAGTAGGTTGGATTTGCCTCGCTCAATCGCCAGTAACCCACTGCTCCATCGCTGGCGATCAAGTTCTGGTAAGGCGTTCCCGGCGATGCATTCGTGCCGTTTTGATAGTGAGCTAAAATCTGAGCCGCACTGAGGGCGTTCGTATAATATGCGGCCTCGTCAATGCTGCCGTTGGACTGAAACGCATTATCCGATCGGACGCCCAAGGTCATTGGCAGCGTCGGGTCGCTGTTGGGGAGGAAGGTTGATGTGGAC
>DATAPK010000305.1:0-5862 GCA_036265245.1 Tepidisphaeraceae bacterium
GATGTCGTCGGGACGCTCTCGCAAAGGAGGCAGGGTGATTTCAATGACTTTGATACGGTACAGCAAATCTTCGCGGAATCTTCCGGATTTCATTGCATCTTCAAGATTGACATTGGTGGCGGCGAGGACGCGGACGTCGGCGCGGCGGGTTTTGTGATCGCCGACGCGCTCATATTCGCGATCCTGGACGAAGCGGAGGAGCTTGGGTTGCAGGGCGAGGGGGAGATCGCCGATTTCGTCGAGTAAGAGCGTGCCGCCGTCGGAGACGGCGAGGCGGCCGGGGTTGTCACGGACAGCGCCGGTGAAGGCGCCTTTGACGTGGCCGAAGAGTTCGCTTTCGAGGAGTTCCTGGGAGAGCGAGGGGCAGGAGATGATGGCGAAGGGTTTGGGTGCGCGGTTGCTCCAGGAGTGGATGGCTTTGGCGAGAACGCCCTTGCCGGTGCCGCTTTCGCCGCGAATGAGGACGGTGGCGTCGGTGGGGGCGACCTGGCGGGCGAGCTCGACGGCGCGCTGCATCGCGGGGCTGGTGGTGGTGAGATCGACTTCGGAGGAGGATTGGCCGAGGGCATCTTGTAGGCCTGAGACTTGTTGCTCGAGGGCGCGGAGGTGGCCGACTTTTTGGGCGACGACGGCGACCTGGGCGGGGGTGAAGGGCTTGGGGAGATAATCGGAAGCGCCGAGCTTGATGGAGGCGACGGCGGTGTCGATGGAGGCGTAGGCGGTGATGACGACGATTTTTAGCCAGGGGCTTTCGGCGAGGAGCGCGGGGATGAGGTCCATGCCGCTGTGATCGCCGAGTTGGAGATCGACGAAGACGAGGTCGAAGCTTTTGCGGGAGACGGCGGCGAGGGCGTCTTTGCCGTTGCTGACGGCGAGGCAGTCGTGGCCGTCACTTTCTAAGCAGGCGGCGAGGGCTTTGCGGATGCCGGGCTCGTCGTCGATGACGAGGACGGAGAGGGGAGGTTGGGGGGACAGGTCGGGCATGGGTTGTGTAAATACGTGAATACGTAAATACGTAATAGATGCCTGTCTTTCATTACGTATTTACGTATTCACGTATTTATTTTTTCACCTCTACAAAGCATTCATTGATCGGCACTGTCTTGTCGATCACTTTTAGATCGAGCAGTTGTTGTCCGAGATCTTTCCAACGCTGCGGGTCCATTGATCCGAGTCCGTGCGCTTTGGTCCAATCGGTTTCGATCAGGGGTTTTTGGGCGTTTGCGGCGGCGGCGAAGGTGTCGAGATCCATGTCGGGGTTTAGTTTGGACATTGTTGTGTTGGCGGATTTGGGATCGTCGAGATAGGTGCGCCAGCCTTCCTGCAATGCGGCGAACATATTTTGGACTAAGGTTGGGTTTTCTTTGGCGAGTTTGGATGTGGTGATGATGACGGCGGTGTAGGGGTTGTAGCCGGCGTCGGAGATGAGGAAGACCTGGGGGTCGGAGCCGGATTTTTTGGCGGCGAGGGGTTCGCTGGTGATGAAGCATTGCTGGGAGAAATTTTTATTGTTGAGGAAGTTGCCGAGGCCGCCGTCGTAGGCGACGACTTTGATTTTATCGAAGCCGTATTTGTTTTTGAGGAAATTGACGTAGGGAAGGCCGGGCTCCATGGCGAGGGTGCCGACGGTGAAGATGTCGGCGATGGATTTTAGGCCGCGGGAGGCGTGAACCATCAACCCTTGGGGGCAGGTTTGGTAGGTGGCGAAGAGGGTGGTGACATCAGCGCCTTGTGAGCGGGCGATGAAGACTTCGTCGGCGCTGGCGACGGCGAAATCGGTTTTGCCGTTGGCGACGAGTTGCCAGGTGGGCGTGCCTGCGCCGCCGGGGGTGATGGTGACGTCGAGGTTGTGCTTGGCGAAGGTGCCGTTCTGCTGGGCGGCGTAGATTCCGCCGAACTCGGGCTCGGGAACCCAGTTGAGGGTGAGTTTGACCTTGTCGGCGGCGAGGGTGGAGGAGGCGAATATCAGGACAGTTGCGATGATCCAACGCATATATGGTCTCCGACGTTTAGGACTGAGTGCTGAGGACTGAGTAGGAAGTATTGCTTTTACTCAGTCCTTCTTTTTCCGAGTCAGTCCTTGTCTTGTTCTGACGCGTGCCAGCGTCTTAGCAAGAAATACCCTGCGAGGTTGATGAATGCCAGCATCATCATGCCGAGGAAGGAGGCGACGAGGATGGCGGCGAAGATGTCGGCGGTTTTGCCATTTTTTCTGGCGACCAGGACGGTGATGCCGAGGCCTGCGCCGCGTTCGAGGACTCCGGCGACGAATTCGCCGACGATGGCGCCGATGACGGAGAGGCCGGCGGCGATTCGCAGGCCGGTGATGATATTGGGGAGGGCGGAGGGGAGTTTTAGTTTCAATAAAATGGCGGTGCGCGAGGCGCCGTAGAGTTTGAAGAGATCGCGGAGGGCGGGCTCGGTGGAGAGCAGGCCGGCCAGGGTGTTGGCGATGACGGGGAAGACGGAGGCTAGAAGAGCGGAGATGGCGACGGATTTGAGGCCGAAACCGAACCAGATCACCATGAGCGGGGCGACGGCGACGATGGGGACGGTTTGGAAGAAGACGGTGTAGGGGTAGAAGGCGCGTTGAATCAGACGAGAGGTTGAGAGGAGGAGGGCGATGAGGATGCCGATGACGGCGCTGAGGGCGAAACCGGTGAGGGCGGCTTCGGTGGTGGAGAGAAGGGATTGGGCGAGGTCATCACGGCGGTCGATCATGGCGCGGAAGACTTGGGAGGGAGGCGGGAGGAGATAGGGGGCGATGCCGAAAATTCGGACGATGGCTTCGAGGAGGATCGTCACAAGGATGAAGACGACGATGGGGGGGAGGATGATGTTGAGAAAGCGTTTCATCAGGCGCCTCCTTTTTCGAGGGCTTCGAGAAGGATGCGGGTTTGGCGGGCGAAGTTGGGTTCGCCTCGAATGTTGGTTGCGCGATCTTTTGGGAGATCGATTTGGTGATCGATCACGATGCGCGCGGGGCGGCGGGTGAAGACGATGGCGCGCTCGGCGAGGAAGGCGGCTTCGGTGATGGAGTGGGTGACGAAGATGACCGTCATGTTTCGGGATTGCCAAAGCTGGCGGAGTTGCAGGTCGAGCTGGGTGCGGGTGATTTCGTCGAGGGCGGCGAAGGGTTCGTCGAGGAGGAGCAGATTGGGTTGGGTGACGAGTGCGCGGGCGAGGGAGACGCGCATGCGCATTCCGCCGGAGAGTTGGGCGGGGTAGTGGGAGGCGAAATCGGAGAGGCCGACCTGGGCGATGGCGTCGCGGGCGGCGGTGATGCGCTGGGCTGTGTCGATGCCTTGCAATTCGAGGGGCAGGGCGACGTTGCGGAGGATGTTTCGCCAGGGGAGGAGGTGGGCGTCCTGGAAGACGTAGGCGATGGAGGATCGTCCGTTGCTATTTGGGTTTTTGCGGGGTTGATCCGCCTCTTCGGGGTACCTCAGAGGCGGCGTCTGATTTGGGGGAGGGATGTTTGTTTGGATTGTTCCGGTGGTGGGTTTGTCTAGGCCGGCGATGATTCGGAGGAGGGTGCTTTTGCCGCAGCCGCTGGGGCCGAGGAGGGCGAGGAATTGTCCGGCGGGGATATGGAGATCGACGCCATCGACGGCGATGACGGGGCCGGGGAAGGTTCGATGGATATTGGTGAGGGTTAAGCTGACGCTGCCCACGATGGCACGATTCTCCATTCGGCGGGCATCGTACCATTGGGTGGGGTGCGCGGGTATGGTTTGGGCGGGCGGTTGATTTTGGATTTTGGATTGCGGGTTTTGGATTGAGATTTGAAATTTGAGATTAATTTTAATCCAAAATCCGCAATCCAGAATCCGAAATGGGTTGAGCGTGATGCGTTATTGGTTCACAACAACAAACTTGATCTTTGCGGGGATCGTGTTGATCAGGTCGGTTGCAGTATTTGCAGCGCCGGCGACGACACAATCGTCGGATGGAATTGTGGAGGTGTTGCTTCAGGATCCGACGAGTGCACAGGCGAAATCATTTTTGGATTTGGATACGGGGAAGACTTACACGTATGGGGAATCGACGCCGGAGGATTTTTTGCAGTCGCGGCGGTGGATTACGCAGGTGGGGGCGGATTTGATGTGCGAGAGCCGGGCGCCGGCGGAGGGGTTTGTGGCGTATGACATGGTGCTGGTGGATTCGACGGCAGGGATCAATCAGCCGATCGATTTTGCGGCGTTGCGAAAGGAAGTGGGGGCGAAGGAATCGGAACCGTTTCAATTGATTTCGGCGGGGTCGTCGGCGTCGCGGACTTATCATTTTCGCACGCAGGATGGGGCGATGGGGGTGTTGGAGATCGCGGAGATTGTGAAGGATGATCCGCCGGGGATTCGGTTGAGATATCGGGTGGTTCATCAGGCGATTGCGGCCGGGCCGAGGCATCTTTCGTCGGAGGAGTTGCGCGTTCAGCTTCAACAGCAGCAACTGACGCAATTGCAGCAGAAATATCTTCAGAACCATCCGCTGGTGATCGAGGCGGAGCGAAAGCTGAAGCTGTATCAGAAGATGGCGGAGGTGGAGAGCAAAGAACCGAACCCGCAACTGCGGGCGGTGGTGATGGCGAAGGTTTCGGAGGAGTATGTGCTGGAGGTGATGAGAGAATCGCTGGGGGATAACAATCCGCAGGTGATCCGGCTGCAATGGAATTTGTTTCAGGTTGAGGGGCAGATTGCGAAGATGAAGAAAGCGCGCCCGGCGACGAATCAGGCGACAACAGAGGGGACGACGGCACCGGCGGAGAATGTTTCGCAGTAAACTGGATCGCGTCTGGTCATTGCGGAGAATTTTCTTCGAGATCAAGCTCCATCTCATCGATCAAAGGCTGTAAATCCCGTGCGCCATGAATGATTCGGAAGAGCTCGATTCCGCCGGGTGCGCGCGAAAAAAGATCAGATAGTTTCGATAAGGCGTGACGGGTGTCACGCGCATTTCTTCGAGACGCGGATGGGGTGAGTTCCAGAATCGACCGACGCCGGGCGTGTCGAGAAGAGACTTAATGGATCGTTCGATTGCGTCGAAGACTTTCTCGGCGGATTGGGGACTTCGCTCGTGGATGAAACGATAGATGTCGATGATGTCTTGCCGCGATTGTTTTGGAGCGGCGGATGACGCGCTTCATCGGCGTCGCTTGGCAGTGGATTTGGTAGAGGCGCGTGCGGCCTTGCGGATCGAGGCCCAATCAGCATCGTCCATTACGGTGTTGACGCCGCTGCCAACGGCTTCAATCAGCATCGCATCAACTTGTCTTCTTGCCTGACGCTCTCGAGTTCGCCGAAGCATGTCGCGCAGATATTCAGCGGCATTGGCGTAGCCGCCGTCCTTGACTTGCTGATCGATCCATTTTTTAAGCTCTGGAGGTAAAGAAAGATTCACCATTGCTTGCATCGGCGAATTTTAACCATGCCGGCGAGATGCTTCAAACTGTAAGGGAAAAGCGAGATTTTTGGGCATCTTTTGGGGAGATCAAAAACTTGCCTGAGGAGTTTTCGCTAAAGCCGACTGGCGGGTCGGCCGATAATAGTGGTGAATTGTCGTCGGCAATGCTGAGCCTCGACTGCCTGAGGAATTCATTTCAGCGTTATTAAAGGAAGGAACCTTTATGTCGGCGATTAGCGCAACCGGTCTCTCTCAATTCTATTCATCCGTTTCAGTCAGCAGCCCAACCCAGCAGCCTGATGCGACGACGGATGCTTCGAACACATCCACGACGGATGCTTCGCAGCAGACGCAAACGCAGCCGGCCCACCATCACCATCATGGCGGCGGTGGAGGCGGGCAGTTTTTCAGCAAGATTGAATCGGCGGTGACGAACGCGCTGCAATCGGCGCAGTCGGGAAC
>DATAPK010000306.1:0-8439 GCA_036265245.1 Tepidisphaeraceae bacterium
TATAATATGTTTTGTGGTAAGGCGTAAAGAAAAACAGCGCCTATCCCCACGAGGGGATAACCCCCGGGATACCCAAAATCATGTCATTCCCACACAGGATTATTCATAAAGAAGGTTCGAACTTCATCTAACCAACACCGCTTTTGAAGATTTTGGTGAATTTCACCAACTGACACCGCGCCGTCGTGAGACGGCGCGGTGTTGTGTTGGGCAAAAGAACCTTGATCTACCAATACAAAGCAACATCAAACACAAACAACAAAATCACTCACGTGAATAAGAAGAAAGTATCAACTATTGCTCACGCTCCCAGCGTGAGCAATATATTTGTCCATACGTGAGAATGTATCGGCGATACAGATCCGGATGACTTTCGCGAAGTCGCAGCAAACCTGCAAGCATTCGCGTGGCATGGATCATCAGTATCTTCATTTCTTTGTCGGTGATTCGGCTTAAGGTGTCATCTTCCAAGAGGGCGGAATGCTTTCCTGCATGTAAGTCTTCGATTGGGCCGTTACGCACGGCAAGTGCGATGAGTGCGTTCGCTTCGTCGCGAGCGGTGAAGCCGCCAGAAAAAGCGTAGGCCATTTTCGTGTCGTAGTCTTCCAGTTCTTCCGGCGACATTTCATCTGCCAGTTGTTGGAGATTGCGGGCGAAGCGATCTACCTCTTCTTGCTTACTTGGGGGCAATCTCCGGGCGAATTCTTTAAGTCGATTGGCAGGCATGAATGTGGTGATTAGATGTCTTCACCATAGCGCGTCCTATCAAAAGTGACAAGCTTCCTTGTCTCGTCGTCATATCTTCGCATCGCGCGCCCCCGCGCGGGGCTGTGGATAACTTTTGCTTCGCGCCGACGATTTCTCGCGCTACAGTGTGCATATATGAACAACGAAACAAAATTCTTCCTCTACGCCCGCAAGTCAACGGATGATACTTCACGCCAGGTGCGTTCTATTGACGATCAGATTGCCGAGCTTCAAGAATTGGCCGAACGCGAGCATTTGGAGATTGTCGAAATCTTCATCGAGAAACAGACAGCCAAGAAACCAGGTCGTCCGATCTTTAACGCCATGCTCGACCGCATCGAGAAAGGCGAAGCGAAAGGGATTCTGGCTTGGCACCCCGACCGACTTTCCCGCAACAGCGTCGATGCCGGCAAGATTATCTGGTTCATCGACACCAAGGTCATTACAGCGCTTCGCTTTCCCACGTACTGGTTTGAGCCGACTGCCCAAGGAAAGTTCACACTCTCCATCATGCTCACCCAGTCGAAGTATTATGTCGACAATCTTTCGGAGAACATCCAGCGGGGACAGCGGCAGAAAGTGAAAAACGGTCTCTGGCCCATGATGGCACCCGTGGGATATCTCAACGACCGTCAATCCCGCGGCATCATTCCTGATCCCAAACGGCGGTCGCTCATTCGAAAAGCCTTTGAACTCTACGCTACCGGCGACTACACCATCGATCGCCTGCAGGAGAAAGTGAACGAGTTGGGACTCATTGCCCGGAACGGCGAGCCACTCTGTCGCGCACAGTATCACCGCATTCTTCAGAATCCCATTTACTGTGGCATCATTAACTACGGCGGAGCTTATCACGAGGGAAAGCACGAGCCCTTGGTTACTAAGTCGCTCTTCGACAAAGTGCAGGAGATTATGGCACGAAAGAGCAAACCAAAGACGCCGGAACTCAAGCCGTATCTCTACCGTGGCGTCTTTCGTTGCGGCGAGTGCGGCTGCTTCGTCACGACCGAAACCCAGAAAGGCAACAACTATCTTCGCTGCAGCAAACGAGTGAAAAAAGACTGCTCCCAGCCTTACATGCGTGAGGAGATATTGAGCGAACAGGTGGCTGATTATCTTCGCTGTATCGCACTCCCCATAGAAACAGCCGACTGGATGATTTCAGAATTACAAATTGAGCGAGACACCGAAACCGCTTCTCGCCAAAAAGCGATGCACTCCATGCAGGCGCAGTTACAAGAGTCCGACGAGAAACTCGACCTCCTCATGAACGCGTATCTCGACAAGTCCATTTCTCTCGATGAATACAAGAATGCCAAGACACGTCTTGTGAATGAAAAGCAAGAATTGAAAGATAAAAAGACCGCTTTGGAAGCCAATGGGGGAAATTGGTTCGAACCGGCCATTCGGTTCGTAAAAGCCGCTAAAACAACGGGATTTCTGGCAGAAACAGGAACGGACGAAGAAAAACGCGACTTTCTCAAAAAAGTCGGTTCGAACCTCACAATTCGGAATCGTCACCTCTCCGTAAATCCACGCGGAGCGTGGAAACTTGTTGTAGATCAAGGTTCTTTTGCCCAACACAACACCGCGCCGTCTCACGACGGCGCGGTGTCAGTTGGTGAAATTCACCAAAATCTTCAAAAGCGGAGGAGGTGAGATTCGAACTCACGAGACCCTTGCGGGCCTACCGGTTTTCAAGACCGGCGCATTCGGCCACTCTGCCACTCCTCCGGGTTCGTTTCAAACGATAGCCGAGTGCGGAAAGTCAGTCAAAACAGCCATTGATCCAGCGATTGCAAGGCCAGTTATGCCGACAATCGATCCGATTACATTGGCTCAACGAAAATCTTCTCCGCCGCGGCAACGCCGAGCGTTACGGGAGTTTGATGGGCGGGTCGCACCAGCACCGCGGCGGCGTTGGGGTCGCGCTCTTCGACTCGCACCCGTGTGCCAGGTGTGAGGCCGCAACGATCGACGAATTGCAAAAACGCGGCATCCTGATCGATTACGCGGGCAATTCGCAACGCCTGATTCACCGGACAGTCAGCCAAGCTAAGCAGTGGAGATTCGGAAACCTGTCCTTTTGAAGATGGAATCGGATCGCCATGCGGATCGACGCTGGGATGGCCGAGAAATGAATCGATTTTATCCAGCACCTTGTCGCTGACGGAATGTTCGAGCTCTTCCGCCTCTGCGTGAACTTCGCTCCAATCCAGGCCAAGCACTTTGACGAGAAACAGTTCGACGAGCCGATGTCGGCGAAGGACATGAAGGGCGAGTTTCTCGCCGCGCGCGGTCAATTGCACGCCGCCGCGCGGTTCATACTTCACCAGCCCGGAATCCGCCAGGGTTTTAACCATCGACGTTGCCGTGCCGGGCACCACGCCCATCGCCGAGGCAAGCTGTCCCATCTGCACGCGCTTGCTTCCATCCCCGCCTCTTTGCTGCAGGTAAAGTTGTTTAATGTAGTTTTCGACCGTATTAGTGGCCATCTGATTTCCCGATTTTGTTCTCTCAAATAATAGCATATCCAGCAGCACTTGCCAGCAATTTGAATATACGCTATAATTATTTTGAGTACTCAAAGAAAATGGATAAGGTTCCATCTAATCCTCAGGCAGAAGCTTCTTCGGTTTCAGGCGGGTTGGATATCGATTCTGCGGGAATTCCCGTCAATCATCTTTCCCTGGAGGGCATGCACGGCACGGTGGCCGTGCCGTCTCACCGGGCCGGGTTCTGGCGGCAATGGCGCGCTTATGTTGGGCCGGCATTGCTGGTAAGCGTCGGATACATGGACCCAGGTAACTGGGGAACCGATTTGCAGGGCGGGGCGCAATTCAAATATGATTTGCTCTGGGTCGTCGCCCTTGCCAGTCTGATGGCGATATTTCTTCAGGTGATCTCGGCGCGCCTAGGCGTGGTCACAGGAAAAGATCTCGCCCAGTGCTGCCGCGACTGGTATCCCAAATGGACTCGCCTGCCCAACTGGCTGCTGTGCGAATTTGCGATCGGCGCGTGCGATCTGGCCGAGGTGCTTGGCAGCGCGGTTGCGATGAACCTGCTTTTTCATATCCCGCTGTTGTGGGCCGTCATCATCACCGCCGCCGATGTGTTTCTGCTCCTGGCGCTGCAACGCTTCGGCATGCGGACGATCGAAGCTGTCGTGCTCGTTCTCGTCAGCACCATCGGCATTTGTTACTTCATCGAAATCTTTGTGATCCCCCAGACAACGCCCAGTTTTTTGGAGATGGGACATTCCCTGCTCACGCCCGGGTTTCGCAAGGTCGGCATGGCTTACGTTGCGATCGGAATCATCGGCGCGACGGTCATGCCGCACAATCTTTATCTTCACTCGGCGCTCGTGCAGAGCCGCAAGCTGCAAAAAGATGAGCATTCAGTCCGCAGCGCGATCCGTTTCAACACGATCGATTCAGTGATGGCGCTGGCGATGGCATTCTGCATCAACGCCGCCATTCTGGTACTGGCGGCGATGGTGTTTTATGGCAAAGAGAGCGTCACCATGCCCGGTGGACACGTTGTGCATTTCGGCGCCGATGCGGATTGGATTCGCGTGGCGTATCTCACCCTCGCGCCACTACTGGGGGCATCCGCAGCCAGCATCCTTTTCGCGGTCGCGTTGCTCGCCAGCGGCCAAAGCAGCACCATCACCGGCACGCTTGCCGGGCAAGTGGTGATGGAAGGCTTCATGCACTGGCGGCTCGCCCCGTGGGTTCGCCGGCTGGTGACGCGCGTGCTCGCCATCTTGCCGGCCATTTTTATCATCGGAATTCGCGGCGAAAACAGTGTGAATGATCTACTAACCCTCAGCCAGGTTGTGCTCGCGTTACAATTGCCCTTTGCGATGTTTCCGCTGCTTCATTTCACCAGTTCGCGAAAGCGAATGGGCGAATGGAAAAGCGGCTGGTTTCTGCTGATTGCCGGCTGGACGAGCGCGGTGCTAATCACCGCAATGGATATTTACGGCTTGCCTGAATCATTAAGATCCGCATGGCACGTGATTCGCGGCGGATAAATTGGATCGTTGGACAGGAGCGCTCATGTATAAACATATTCTCGTGACGCTTGATACCACTCCGACCGATCGCGCGATCATCGAACACATCAAGAAACTCGCGACCGTCATGGGCAGCCGCGTTTCATTGCTGCATGTGGCGACAGGCGTGCCGGCGCTGTGGCACGGAGCGCAGGCCGCCGGCGAGGAAGTCAACGACGACCGCGCCTATCTCGACCGCGTGAAAGCTGAGTTTCAAACAGCAAGCATCGCCGCCCAAACGGAACTCGCGTTCGGCGATCCCGTCAAAGAAATTGTGAAATGGATTCAAGTCAACGACTGCGATCTGGTGGCGATGAGCACGCACGGCCACAAGATGGTCGCCGATCTACTTCTGGGCACGACCGCCAGCAAAGTTCAACACAGCATCAGCGTGCCGGTGCTTCTGCTTCGCGCTCGGTGAAAGTTGATACTTGTTTGCCGATAGTTAATAGTTAAGTCGAAGTGCCAGAATCACAACAAGCAACTAACAACGAGCAGCTAATGCTTCGCGTCGGCATCATTGGCTTCGGACGAATCGGCAACGAACACGCCGGGTGGTTGTCGCAGTGTAAGAACGCCCGCCCGATTGTTGTTTACGATCCGACCCCGCAACGGCGGGCACTCGCCGAATCACGCGGATTGCATGCGGTCGATTCAATCGATGGAATCTATAGGAGAAGCGATGTTGACGCGATCCTGATCTCCACGCCCACCGCGATGCACTTCGATCACGCATCCGCCGCGCTCTCCGTCGGCAAGCACGTGATGGTTGAAAAGCCGATGACACTCGATTACGAGCATTCGAAAAAACTCGCAGATCAGGCGCGCTCTGCCGGAAAAGTCCTCAGCGTATTCCACAATCGCCGCTGGGATATCGATTATCTTACCGTCAAATCCGCCATCGACTCCGGCCTCTTCGGCAAGCTCATCAACATCGAAAGCCGCCTCGGCCAATGGAGCAGTTGCGTCGGCCCCGCTGCAAAAGAGTATCGCCCCAACTGGCGCAACGAACGATCCTTCGGCGGTGGAGGCCTGTTCGATTGGGGCTCGCACTTTGTCGACCAAATCTGGCAACTCATGCTTCCCGCTAAACCGGTGCGCGTCTTCGCCCAGCTTCGCGGCAATGTCTGGACAACCGACTGCGATGATTTCGCCCGCATCTGCATAGATTTCGACAACGGCGCCGTCGCGATAGTCGAGATCAACACGACAACCACGCGACCTCTCTCCAGATGGCACATCGATGGCACGCTCGGGTCCGCCGACAGCCCGTTCAGTCTTGCGTTCGACACGAACGAGTGGGCGAAGCTCGCGCTTGCGCCCAGCGACGGATCAGCGCCGCGTCTTATCGCGCCGGCGCCAGTTGGTTTGAACGAGACGCAAATCTGGGAAGCATTCGCGTCCGCCTGTCAGGGGAACGGGAAACCGGCGGTCGAGGTCGAAAGTGTCCTAGTCACGATGAAGCTTCTGGACGCGGCGAGAAGAAGTTCCTCCGATGGCGCCGCCATTCCAATCTCATGACGACGATTCTCGCATCGTCCAATGCACCAGTCCCGCCGCAAGTCCTCTCAGAAGAATGCTACCCATGACGAATTTGCTGATGACTCCCTTGGCCAGGAATCCCGGCTGGTGGAGCAAATCCGGCATTGAGATCGCCGCATAAAAGATCAGTGCGGCGACGCACGGCGAAAGCGGATCGCGCAGCGCCCACAGCGCCAGCAATGCAAACAGCGCCGCGGTGCACATCGAGACAATCCCGATCGTCGTCGGATCCATGCCCGGAAATGTGTTGGGTGGAGCAAGATGAATGAGCCAAGGAAGCAAAAACGCGCGGATGATCGACATCAGGCACGCGCTTGCAAGTGCGCCCGCGGCAATGCGGCGCTCGCGCGCACGTAAGCGCTCGTTGTGGGCCGATAACTCGGGGTAATTCACATCAATCACAGATCGCCAAGGCCTCCTGTGAGGCTCATCGGCAAGCAGGAACGGAGGGTTAACGTCAATGTCTTGCGGAGCTACGACGCGTATTCCTCGAGCGGGGGGCAGGTGCAGACCAAATTTCGATCTCCATAAGGATTATCCACTCGTCCCACTGCCGGCCAAAACTTAAAATCCCGCAGCCACGCCGCCGGATACGCCGCCTGCTCTCGCGAATAGGGATGCGTCCACTCATTCTTCGCAATCGTCGCAACCGTGTGGGGCGAACCCTTCAAAACATTATCCGTGCGATCCGCCTTCCCTTCCTCAATCGCCCGAATCTCCTCGCGAATATGAATCATCGCATCGCAAAACCGATCCATCTCACTCTTCGGCTCCGATTCCGTCGGTTCCACCATGAGCGTCCCCGGCACTGGCCAGCTCATCGTCGGCGCATGAAAGCCATAATCCATCAGTCGCTTGGCGATATCTTCCACGGTCACGCCGCTCGATTGTTGAAATTGCCTTGCATCAATCACAAATTCATGTGCTACGCGCCCGCCCGCGCCGACAAACAGAAGCGGGTAATGTTTCTCCAATCGCTTCGCCATGTAGTTCGCATTCAGAATCGCCGCCTCGGTTGCGCGCTTTAATCCCGCCGCTCCCATCAGCGCGATATACACCCACGAAATCGTGAGGATGCTCGCGCTGCCATACGGCGCCGCGCTGATCGGCCCGATCGATTGCTTCCCCGCAACGTCAGGCTTGATCACTGGATGCCCTGGCAAAAACGGCGCAAGTTGCGACGCCACTCCGATCGGCCCCATCCCCGGCCCGCCGCCGCCGTGCGGAATGCAAAACGTCTTGTGCAGATTCAAATGGCACACATCCGCCCCAATATCGCCAGGCCGACATAACCCTACCTGCGCGTTCATGTTCGCGCCGTCCATGTAAACCTGACCGCCGTTCTCGTGAATGATCTTGCAAACCTCCTTCACGCTCTCCTCAAACACGCCGCGCGTGCTCGGATACGTGATCATCAGGCAGCCGAGCTTCTCGCGATGCTGCTCAGCTTTGGCTTTGAGGTCCGAAATATCAATGCTGCCGTGCGCATCCGTCTTCACCGGCACCACATGAAACCCCGCAATCACCGCGCTGGCCGGATTCGTGCCGTGCGCGCTTTCCGGGATCAAACAAACATCTCGATGTGCCTGCCCGCGCGACTGATGATACGCCCGAATCACAACCAGCCCCGCGTATTCCCCTTGCGAACCCGCATTAGGTTGCAACGAGACCGCCGTAAATCCGGTGATCTCCGCCAGCCATTTCTCGAGCTGCGCAAACATCTCCAGATATCCCGCCACCTGATTCAGCGGCGCAAACGGATGAATCTTCCCAAATTCCGGCCAGGTCACCGGCAGCATTTCGCTGGTCGCGTTCAGCTTCATCGTGCAACTGCCAAGTGGAATCATCGCCTGCGCCAGCGACAGATCGCGAGATTGCAGCTTGAAAAGATATCGCAGCAATTCAGTCTCGCTGTGATGCGTATTGAAAACCGGATGCGTCAGAAAATCGCTCTTCCGCGCAAACGCGGCATCAATCTCCGCGATCCCGTCCACAAGCTGCGGCACCCGAATGCCCGGCGTGCCCTGTTGAACGAAACATTGCAGAATCAGTTCAACATCATTCCGCGTCGTCGTCTCATCCAGCGAGATTCC
>DATAPK010000307.1:0-4416 GCA_036265245.1 Tepidisphaeraceae bacterium
TGGCAATGCGAGAATCAAATCCGTTGAGCTCAGTCGTGTTGAAAATCTGCGGATTTTGATTGCGTGCAACCCGCGCCACGTTCAGCTTCGCCTGTGCTTCGGCAAAATTGTTGGCAGTGATCGCTGAATTCGTATCCGTCAAAGCCTGATCGAAATTGTAACTGATCGCCTGTCGGCTCTGTTCGATCTCAACCGCGACACGATCCAACTGGCTCGTCCCGCCAGTGGAGCGGCCGGTCAATACCATCATCTGGTTTTTGCCGGTGATGGCAGCCTGATTCGACGGATCCTTGTCCACCGCCGCGGCGTATTTCTGCAACGCTTCGTCTGTATTCCCCGCCGCCAGCGCCGCATCCGCCTGTGCAACAAGCTGCTTGGCATCGAATGCGTTCTTCTCCGATGTCACCCGCTGCAAATCCGCCGTCGATTGGAGATCGTTGCCGGGCGTCGGCGCGGGAGTTGTTTCAGTCGATGGAGTTGATGGGCCCACCGCAACGGTTGGCGGCGGAGTTCGAGTCGGTGCCGGGGTTGCCGGGGGCGGCGGTGGAACCGCAACTTCCGTCCCAGCGCCTCCATTAGCCGGCGGTGGAGGAACTGCAACTTCTGTCGGCCCGGTCTTGGGCTCCGGCGTCGCCGTCGGCTGGCCTGTTCCTGCCGGGGGTGGGGGAACCGCAACTTCCGTTCCTCCGCCACTCGCCGGCGGCGGGGGAACTGCTACCTCGTTGTTGTTCGGCGCCGCTGTCGCCTGCGCGACCGCCTCGCGAGCCGCCTGCTCTTTCGCCGCTTTCGCAGCGTCCGCCTGCTCCTTAGCATCCATCCGGCCCAGATACTTCGCCGGGCTATCCTCAAATAGCCCCGTCTTGTAATTCCCGTCGCGGGCGATCACAAAGTTCTTTCTCGCTTCGATCCAGTCTCCCTTGCGATACTGATCTCGCGCGGCTTTATACGCATCGCTGGCCTGCGCCGCGGTGATGCCCGGCGCTTCGGCGGGCGTCGGTGGCGCAACTTCCGGCACCGGCGGCGTCGCAGTCGCTTCTGGAGTCGGCGTCGGCACCGCCACCACCGGCTCAGTCGTCGGCACAGCAGGCGTCGCTGCCTCGGCAGGCGTCGCTTCGGCGGCCTTTGCAGCCATCGCCTTATCGATATCGCTCAGATAATCCGTAACACTGCGCTCAAACAACGGCGCTTTGTATCCCGCGGTCTGAAGCGTCTGGAACTTGGTTTTCGCATCCGCCAAATCGCCGCGCCGGAACGCTGCCTTGGCGTCGTTGTATTGATTCCGCAAATCGGGATTCGCAGCCGCCGTCGGTGCCGGTGTGGGAGCCGGCGCTGCCGCCCCACCTGCCGGAGCTTGCGCCTGCGCCACCGCCAATTGTTCCTTGGCCTTCTCAGCCGTGCCCGGATCGGCGTACTTATTGTCGATTGCTTCCTTGTAGTCCGTCGCCGCCTCGGTCGCGTTGCCTGCATTGAGCGCCGCCTGCCCCTTTTCAAACGCCGCCCGCGCCGCCTTGCGCTCATCCGAGCCATGCTGCGCATCATTCATCAATTTCTGCAGCGATGCTTTATAGCCGTCATCCTTCCCCTCAAGATTGATCTGCTGGAAATCGGTAAGAGCTTCCTGATAGTTTTTCTGGCTAATCTCGCTTAACCCCTTGGCCATCAACTGTTCGTCGGTCAATTTGGCAGGCTGGGCATCCGCGGCCATCTGGGCATCGGAGGGATTGGTCGTAGGCGCAGTGGTCGGGAAGACCGCTTCATCCCCCAGCGCATAGCCGCCCAGCGTCAGCACGCCCGCAAACAGGGCAACACAAGTCCGACGATTCGACGGCAGATTAAACTTCAAGAGCACGACGTTCCTCCTGACCAATGGTGGCACAGCAGCTGCGCAGCATCTTTATCAGAAGCACAAGCGAGCCGAATGGTGGTGAATTTTCGGGGCATGCGCGGGCAAGCAGTCTGTTGTCAATCCTGGTGTAATAAACCCACAGCTCTGCTCTGGGTCGGATTCGACGAGCGGCATGGCACCGTAAAGCAACTCCCCAGTGCGTCCGCCGCGACATCACCGTTTCTATCTTCGTCACTTCCGTGCGACTTAGATCAAAACAGCCTAATCGCTTCCGCCCCGAGCGTCGCGAAATCTAACCGAACCCCCCAGTCGTTGCAAATAAAATTGTCCCTCTCAACGCTACTCCCGGCGTTTTTGGAACGTCCTGATATATCAGGAGATAGTTATCGGCATGAGGCTGATAAAAGGATCAAAAAGAAGGGTCGTGGCGCGATGAAAGTCGGGCATGGCGACCCTGACACTCGGAGATCGAGACGGTTTTCTGTGCGAGCAAGCCTTTTTTATCCATCAGCTCGAAAAGTTCAGGCGGTGGCGCCTGATTCCAAGCCCCATAATTGCAGCGATGGCGATCATTCCAGCCGATGGTTCGGGCACCAGAAGGATCCCAAACATCGACTCGGTTGGAAACTGGATGACCGACGCCAATGACGAAAAAGTCCCCAACGGTGCGCCGGTATCTCCATCGAAACGCAGGATGCTCATGGTGTTTTCGTCCGTCACGTACAGATCGCCCTCTCCGCCAAACGTGAGATCGTGCAGGGATGTGAAAGTCGAACTGATCGTCGCAAAGGTTCCCAATAGATTGCCTTGCGAATCATATTGCAGAACAGAATGGTTGCTGAGGACATAGAGGTCATTGTCCGGGCCGAACGCCATTGCGTCGGCGGCGAGGCCATTGTTTTCAAAGGTGGACCAGGCGTTGGTGGTGAAATTGTATCTTCGAATGGTTCCCGGCTCTGCGACATAAAGCTGCTGATCCGGGCCGCGCGCGACGTCGGTAATCGAATCGGTCAGGACAGCACCCATGTAAGCGCCGGTTTGGCCGTTGAATTCAAGCAGACCTTGCTTTGAAAATCCGCCGAAAAGTTGAAACCGTGTGCTGCTCGCATAGAGGTTTCCGTCAGCGCCGAATGCGATCCTCGAGGGATTAGTGCCAGTGTTTCCATAATCCGCCAAGCCAGGCGGGACGAAGGCGCTGACGAATGAACCATCGGATCGAAACCGGTTGATGATGCCGTTACCGATGCCCATGCCGGCCCCGTAGATGTAACCATCCGGCCCCCACGTCATGTCATAAAAGCTTTCGCCGACGCTTCCCCCGTTCCCGATAAACTGACCCGTTGTCGCATCGACTCGAATAATGTTGGGATCAGAATCGCCGCCTAAGACGAAGAATTCATTCGCCTGGGCGCTGCCGCCAAGGACGAAGAGCGCGATGACTGAGCGAATCAGATGCGCGGATAGGGTGTTGGTTCCGGCGACGTACCCCGAGCCCCAAGTGTGTCGCATTTTCTGTGCCTCCCGGCTGCCAAGAATTGGCTGGCGGGATCTACTTAAACGCCGGTGATTCAGCCAAATATTCTTCTTAAAAATCGCGTTAATTTGCGGATCATTCAGGTTGGGTCGCAGGTTGCGTTGTTGAAGCTGGCGGGCCGTAGAACTGTAGGTAGGCTCGCTCCCACTCGTCAGCCAGAAGCTCCTGGCCGGCGTAAGTTGGGTGGATGCCGTCCCAAATCCAATAATCTGCCGGGGCCCGCTTGCAGGCGTCGTCGAAGACCTTCTGGAAATGGACAACCGGGGCGTGATATTGCGCGGCCAACTTCTCAACAACCGCCCGGGCGCGATCCATGGCCGCGCTCCACTCCTGCGGATGGGCGGACGAATGGTTTCCCGGCAGAGAGAACGGCTCGCAAAGCACCAGTTTGAGGTTCGGATTCGCAGCTCTTGCCTGCGCGAGCAGCGAATCATATGTCTTGGCGAATTGGTCGGCGTCGAAAGGCTTGTTGTTGTTCACAGTCTGAGCGATGTCGTTCACGCCGATCAGAATGCTCAACACATTGGGATGCAGATCGAGCGTGTCGGCCTTCCATCGAGCGGCCAAGTCGGTGACTTGATTCCCGCTCACGCCACGATTGATGAAGCTGAGATGCCGCTCCGGAAACGCCGCGGCGTGGCGGGCGGCAAGGATAAAACAATAGGAATGGCCGAGAATGTGGTTCGGATCGGCGGTTCGGCCACGATTCATATCCGTGATGGAATCGCCTTGAAAGAGAACGCGGCTGCCGGGATCAAACAGGGGAGCAACGGCGGCATTTGCAGTGATCATTGGAATCGCAGTTAGAAAAAATGCCAAAACAACCCAGGAACAAGAGATGCATCGAAGGGCCATTGCTGCCATGCTATCGCATGTTTGGCTAAAACTCTCTCACCTGGCCATCCCTTTCCTTCCGCTGAGCTTGGCATGGCCCTGCCACATTTTGGCCGTTGTTTCATTCTTAGAAACAGGATTATTATCCCCCTGTCATGCATGTTGCAGGTTGTTGATGGAGGGTTTTTATGCGGCTTATCGT
>DATAPK010000308.1:0-25122 GCA_036265245.1 Tepidisphaeraceae bacterium
CAACTGGGCGGCATTGATCTGCGCCACCGAGATCGCCGTGCTCGCCACACCGCTCGTCGTGTAATCAAGCGACCCGTTCAACAGCTTCACGCCGTTAAACTGCGTCGTGTTCGAGATTCGATTGATGCTGGAAAGGATCGAATCCACCTGAAGCTGGTTCGCCGCGATTTCAGCGGGCGATTCAGCGCCGGTGTTGGCTGATTCGTTGGTCAGCGTCTGCACTTCAAGCAGCAGGCTGGAAACTTCCGACAACGCGCCTTCCGCCGTGTTCACGACGTTGCCGGCTCGCTGTGTGTTGTCAATCGCCTGATTGATGCCGGCGATTTCGCTCTTCAGCGATTCACTGGCAATCAAACCGGCCGGTGCATCCTTGCCGCTGTTGATCTGTAAACCTGTCGACAAACGCTGAAGGTGAACGGACAGATCGTTCTGATTTTTGTTCAGCGTGGTGATCGCCTGGAGAGACGCGATATTCGTATTGATCCGACTCATGAGTATCCTCCGTGATACGTTTTTTTCGCCACGGATATCCGTATCCGCGACGTAAGACTTTTCTGATTTTGATGAAGGGTCAGTCTTCGGCTGAAACAGTCCCCGAAAAGCTGACGACGTTTAATGGATACTGAGCCGGAGCTCCGCGCCGGCGGATAGGAATGCTTGGGGGTGGGACAACCTCCTTGTTGTTGAATGACCAAACCAATCGAATCCGTTCGATCGGCCGCCCGCACCACTGTGCGAAGCACTACGTTCCGCTGTGTATTCGGAAGAATGAATGCGCAAACTTTAACCCGCCCCAAAGCAATCTTTGCGCGTTAACCAGGTGCCGATAATACCAATGCGGATTCATTGGCATCCCCGCCCGGCATCTTTTGCGCGGCCCCCGCCGCTACTTGAACTCGACCCCCGTCACTTTGAACGGCCCCTGCTGAGTATCCAGATCAATTTCAATATCTTTTTGGCCGGCGGTGGCGAAAGTGGCATGGCCGGTCAGGGTCATCTTGCCCGGCGTGCCCGCGTTCTTTTGCATGTTGAAGCCGGTCACCGACAGATCCGACATCGCGCCCCAGCTTTGCACCTGATCATGTAATGCCACCATCTCATCGTGGGTCATGGTCGAGTAGTTGCCGGCCTTGGTGTAATCACCGGCGATCACCGACTGGAGAAACGGATTGGCTTGCTCTTTGGCCATCGATCTCATCTTGGCGACACCGAAGTACATCAAGCAGCCGCCCACTGACCATCCCGCGATGCCAATAAAACCCAGAATCAACCCTGCAATCGCCAGTCCTCGCCCCGTCGTCCGCTGCGGATTGCTCGTCACGCTGATGCCCACAAACCCCAAAATGATCGCTGCGATGCTGGTGATGAACGGAATGCACCCCAGTATTCCACACACCAGACTGCATATCGCCGCAACACTGATCTTTGGCGTCGGCGCCATTCCCGGCATGCCATATGGCGTTTGTGGCGGTTGCATCATTGGCGGCTGCATCGGCGGATACTGCGACATGAATCCTCCTGTCCCGGTTCGAGTTCTCGTTTCCCGACTTTTAGTCTAACGCAAACTCACGACAACTGTTACCTAATCCGCAACGATAAACCGGCTCTTGATCTGCTGCCGCACATAGGTGCGCGTGATATCCACTGTCCCCTCATGCTCAACATTCCCATGCGTCGCCAGCCACTGCTGCCCGCGTGCGAAAAACTCATCGAACGCTCCCGGCGACATCTGCTGGGCAAAATATGTATCTCGCCAGATCGGAATAATGCGGCACAGCGGATCGCCCTTCTTGATCGAGATGCGTTTTTCAGATGGATCTAATTCGACAACGCAATGCCACGGATAGCTCGCCGGATACCAGTCGGTATCGATCACCGCGCTCATCGGCCGCCACGGGCGATCGAGATTCGGCACATCCGTCATCAACAGCAACTCGTTCGGATCGGTCTTCAGAAACAAATAGCTGCTGATCTTCACCTGGTTGCGAATCTGCGCGTAAACATTATCGCTGATCACATGCGGCAATTTCTGCCCCTTCTGCCAGAACCACGCATATTGCTGACTCAACGGCTGCCCCGGCGAATCATCACTCCCCGCGTAATCAAAATCACTGTCGATCACGACATCCTTCACCACCCGCCATCCCCCCTTGCTGCGAACAAACGTCACATCAAAATTAGCGAGCAGATCAAACCCAAACCCATTGGCCGCCCGAATCGGCGGGCATTCCTCCGGCCAGCCCTTCCCCGCGCCCCGCTTCACATAAATTTCCTTCGCCGCTTGCGGCCCAAACAAGTCCTGGCGGAATTTGAAAAAGTGCAGCATGAAAGGAAGATAAGGGGCGAGGGGCATGGGGCAAGGGGCGAGAGCAGGAAAACGGATCGTCGAAACGATGGCGTCAGGATTTTTTTGGATTTTGGATTGCGGATTTTGGATTGAAAAGAGGCCCGGACGATTCGTTCTTTCAATCCAAAATCCACAATCCGCAATCTAAAATAGCCCTGTGCGATCCGATTGGCGATACGCCTTCCTGGCCCTCGCCTCTTGCCCGTCGCCCCCGAATCTGCATATTCTTCCCCCTTCCTAGGCGGCCCATGGTTCATTGCGAAACAACCGGCCCCATCGTCTAGAGGCCTAGGACACGGCCCTTTCAAGGCCGCGACACGGGTTCGAATCCCGTTGGGGTCACTGTCCCGGCTTGCAGGGTATTGCAGGTAGTCAAATCGCTCGGCAAAACCGGGCGATTTTGCTTTTGGCAGATCGCCGCTCGCAAGCCGGTGCGAGCCAATTCCGCTGCTCGCTGCGCCGGATTTTGCGCAGCCTGTTGAAAGTAAACATCCGTTGCTTGTGGTTCATGCTCTGCGCAACCGCCGCGAATGGTCAACCAGGATACCGAAAGGATCGCCACATGAGTTTGCCCCTGCCACACTCAAACACACACGCTCGGGAGTGACTCGATAAACAAATAATTTTGTAATATCCAATACGAATCTTGTAGAATCAGTAACACATCAGCGTACTTTATACGCGATCGCTGATTGAACGATTTGCCCCTCAACCAAGGCACACTGATGTCCGGCAGTCTGACTCAGTTTGTGACCGACTCCGACGATGAAAGGTCTGCCCGCGCTACCGGCCCACCAATCCGACAAATCGATCGTTTTCTGGCCACGGTTTCTCCGGCGGCGGTGCAGGCCGTGTTACGCGCTGAAACTTTCGTATCCGCCTTCATACGGCGTAAATGAATTCGGTTTCAAATCGAAGGATCGCACATGAAGAATCGAAACGCTCGCTCGTTGTTGATCTCGCTACTGTCGCTCATCCTCTTGCTCGACGGCTGCGCATCCGCCAAACGTCCGCCATTGACGCAGGAGCGGCTGATGGAGATGCGCACCGAGTCCCGGGATCGCGGTACGGAGGCGGCACATATCATGTTCGCCAAGCTGCTGACACGCACCAAGGCGCAGTACGACGACTACACTTCTCATCAACGCCCCAATCCTCCGGTGATCGATATCCTGATCATCTCCGGCGGCGGCGACTGGGGCGCGTTCGGCTCAGGATTCCTTAAGGGATGGAAGAAAATCCCCGCCGGCGATCCACTGGCGATGCCGGAATTTACTGCTGTGACAGGCGTCAGCACCGGAGCGCTGATTGCACCGTTCGCTTTCCTCCAGGATGAAGCATCCATCGATCGCGTCGTCAATCTCTATCGCAATCCCAAGCCCGACTGGGTGAAGCAGCGCGGGATGCTCTACTTTCTGCCGAATAACATTTCGTTTGCCGAAGTCCCGGGCCTGGAGCGCGAACTGAAAAGCAGTGTGGATGCCGACATCATCAAGCGGATCGCCGAAGCCGGCGCCGATGGCCGCGTGCTGGCTGTGAATACCAGCAACGTGGATGACGGCTCGCCGCGCGTCTTTGATCTTGTTTCCGAAGCAAAACGCGCCACCGACAGCGGCGACCTCGATCGTTTTCACAACATCATGCTCGCCTCCTCCGGCATTCCCGGGGCTTTTCCGTTCCGCATGATCGACAATGAGCTTTACGTGGATGGCGGGATCACCAGCAACATCATTTACGGCGGACGCCTGGGCGAAGAAGACACAATTCCTGCCGTCTGGCAGAAAACGTATCCCAATCTGACGATCCCCAAGCTGCGATTCTGGGTGATTTTCAACAACCAGATCCAGCCGCAGCCGCAGGTGACGCCGCCGAACTGGCCAGCCGTGGTGCAGCGAGCCCTTGAAATGAGCACGCGCGCCGCCACACTGACGGCAATGCGGCATCTGTTTGCGATGGCGGAGATCTCACGGTTGAAACGGCATTGCGATGTTGAAGTGCGAATCGTATCGATTCCCACCAGTTGGTCGCCGCCGGTGCCGGGAATCTTCATCAAGGAAACAATGAACAACCTCGCCGACCTCGGCGAGAAGATGGGTGCCGATCCGTCAAGCTGGAGCGATCAACCGCCACCTCCGTGATGGAAGCGCGGGCGAGAGCAGACGTTTGGCAGAAGCTTAAAGTTCGGGTGCGGAGTCCATCCGCAATGCCGGCGGGCTATTTTGCGATCACGCCGCTAGGGGCGCGGGCAGCGCGAGCGAGCTTTTGATCTCCGCTATGGATACGGGCGTTCGATCGCCCGGCAGCGCTCGCGTGATTTGGTATTTCCCCTCAGCAGCCGGCAGATACTGACCCGAATTCACCTGCTCCAGCCAGCGATCGCGCAGCTCCCTCGCCGCCGCAACCAGCTTCGGATCGTTCTTCACCTTCGCGCGCTTCTCCCGCTTGGGCTTCTCGATCACCGGCTTGGGTAGAGTGAAGCACAAGCGACCGAGTGCCATCACGGGTTTCCCATTTTGGATTTTGGATCGGGGAACCCGCTCGCGGATCGTTGCGATTTGTTTGTGATTTGGTGCTTCTAATTTGGTGCTTTCCTCCCTCGGCAGGATTCTCGGCATTTCATCCGACCAATGCGTCCCCGGCGGAATCGGCAGCACCAATCGATCCTCCCGAATGCTTCCGCTGTTGGTCTGTGCCGGAAACCAATAAGGCGTCGTCTCATCGCCCGCTCGAATCCGCCGCTGCCAGAAAATATGCACGCGCGATTTCGCCGCACTGCCGGTGCGAAACGCAAGCGGCACGAACCCCATCGACTCCCAAAACCGATTCGCTTCGATATCCTGCGCACACCAGCAGCAATACAACCTGCACCCATACGCGGATCGCTCAAACTGCGCCTTGAGCAGCGTCGCACCGACGAGTGCTCGCCGTTTCCCCTCGGCGATGTTGATCTGGTAGATGATCCCAACGTCGTCGCGTTTGAAATATTGATCGTTGCCGATCAGGTAACCGACGGGAGCAGAAGTCAGAGGTCGGAGGTCAGAGGTCAGGCACGCATTTTCTGACATCTGGTCTCTGATTTCTGACCTCTCCTCCGCCACGATCACATGCCCCGCCTTGATCTTCCCCTCAAACTGTTTCGTCGGCATCCACCCAACCTGCTTCGTATGTTTCTTCTGCAGCGAATCGATAAACGGCAGATCCTCCATCACCGCCGGGCGAATCGAAATTGGCACGCGCGGTGATGGCAATATAACGCACTGCGGCGATTGAATAATCTCGCTCATACGGTCATCTCCATTCGCACAAACTCCCCACCTTCACACATGCACGAATTTAATTGCGTCTCTCACATTTGCCTGATAAAGTTCCCGCTCCCGCTGGAGGGCGGGAGGAGTCTTTCAGGGAGAAACATGCGCATCAGTCATCTATTCACACGTACATTCTGCCTCTTCGCCGCGATGTCGTTGCTCACTGTTCCTGCGGCCCGAGCCTCATACACCATCACCGTTCAGCAAGTCGGCTCCGACGTTGTCGCCACCGGCAGCGGATCGCTCAACACCGCCGGCACGAGCATCCTGACGACGGGGAGCACTAACAGTGCCGTCGACTCCGCTCAGGCCTCCATCCTGCTTGGGCCCGCCTCACAAGAGTTCATCACCGTCTTGCAACCCGTTTCCGGCCCAGCCGCTTTCGGTTCGGGCGCACCCACGGCTGCAAGCAGTGGCTCGGGCAATTCGGTCGGCGTGTCTGGCTTTGGTGGCAACATTGCCGTGCCCAAAAACTTCCTTGGAGGAGACCTCGGCACATCCACCGACACCTGGAGCAACCAGACCCTCTCCACCCTCGGCCTCAACTCCGGCACCTACGTCTACACCTTGCCCAGCGACACCTTCACCGTGAACATCCTCCCCGAACCCGCCAGCCTCAGCCTGCTCGCCCTCGCCGGCATCGCGATGCTTCGAAGACGGATGCGGGATTGAAAGCTTGAACGATCTTTCTCCAGGAGAAACATGCGAATCACTCATTTCGTCGCCTTGTGCCTCATCGCCGCGATCTCGTTCTTTTCCGTCCCCGCGGCCCGCGCCGCTTATTTCATCACCGTCAATCAGGTCGGCCCCGACGTCGTCGCCACCGGCAGCGGGTCGTTCAACCTTGGCGGATTGTCCGCCGATTCGAGCATATTCCCGTCAGCCCACATCGACCCCAGCAATCCCGCAATTATTCTGGGCCCCACGAGTGCGTCGCTGGATACCGAGTACAGCTTCGGCACTTCCCCGGGCAATTTCGGTCCGGGCTCAAACACGAACGCCAATCTCGGAACGGGCGCGTCGGTCGGAATCAGAGGCCAGTCATTTGACCTTCCTCAAAGCTACGCTTCCGGCGGCAACCTTGGCACTTCAACCGCCACCTGGACGAACCAAACCTTCGCAACCCTCGGCATCATCCCCGGCACCTACGTCTCCACCTGGGGCAGCGGCGCAACCGCCGACAAGTTCACCGTCCACGTCCTCCCCGAACCCGCATCGCTTTCCCTTATCGCGATCGCCGGACTCGCGCTGCTGCGACGACGATGATGGAATGATCTCTCTCATGATTGCCTCGGGATAAGCACCAAATTCAAAGCTCCAAATCACAAACAAATTCAAAATCAAAAAGCAGACAAAATTCAAAACAGCCTCTCCGTTTCGGTCATTTGAATTTTCTTCATTGGTACTTATTTGGAATGTTTGGTGCTTGAGATTTGGTGCTTCTTTCACGGAAAGACAACATCTCCACCATTCGGCCCGGCAAACACGCCGGTCTCGAACGTAAACAAATCCACGCTATCCACTTCCCACGTTGAGGGCGGATCGATCTGATCGGATAGCACCAGCCGCACCCACGCCGGCCCGACGATCTGCGCGGTATTACTCGCCGTCTGCCCGCCGGGATAATTGACGAAAAAGTTATTATCCGGATCGTTGACGCCCGTCACGACCGTGCCCGGCGAAAACAAAATCTCCACCGTCACCTGATCCTCGCGCAGCACGACGCTGGTGATCCTATTGATCGGCGTCGCCGGCGCAGCCGCCACGGATTTGGGTCGTCCACGCCTCTTGCGAAAAATGGGAGCGGGAATGGAAAGCATGATAAACCCCAGGTTGAGATCAAATGTCAGAGGTCAGAGATCAGTTGCCGGAGATCAGAGATCAGATTGACTGACTTCTGACCTCCGACTCCTGACCTCTATCTTTCCTACGCCGCCATCGCGCCGCCGCCGGCGATGTTCGTGCTCACCGGCGCCGCAGCCGGGCCGTTCTGTTTACGCGCATTAAAATAAAATCCGGTAAACCATACCTTGCTTCCGCCCGGCGTCGCCGGCGGAAACGCGATGTCCACCACCGTCTTGGAGGTGACTCCCTCGTTGGTCCATTCGCTCTCCACATTTGGCGCGGCCGCCCCAACGTAGCTGAAAACCACCAGCCCATCGCATCCCGCGGGCTTGCCGCGACGCTTTGAATCATCCGGCGCGTGGAGACGAATCCTCACGGAATTGCCGTTGACCGAAACCACGTCGATCACCGGTGCAATCGCGGGTGGCGGAACCGGCGCGCGCGACGAGCGTGGTAAAAGTCCCAACGCCACCAACTGCGAATCCGTCACCGTTGCCGTCGAATAAACGATCTTTGCCAGCAGCGTCGCATTGGCGCGCATGTTTTTGATGGCTGTCCGGCTGGCCTCAACGGTCACGGGCGTGCGCGTCGAGGGATTCACCGATGCCGTATAGGCGCTTTGCAGTGCGGTATTGAGCAAACCAAATGCAGTCGATTGCGCGGACGAGAGCCCATAACTCGCGAAGCCGGTCGCGATCAATGAAGCAAAGTTCGCCGAACCCGTGACGATATCGGCGTCCTTCCCGAAGTAAAAATTCCGAGACATTGGAATCCTTCGATTGCGTTCGATTGGAACGCAATACAATAGACGCCTTGAACAACCGCAGCCGCGCGAAGCAACTCGCCCCGACATGAAGAGCGGCCAACTCAGATCATCAAGGCCTGCACATCAATTCGGGAAGAGGGACAGGCGACTGAAGAGGAAAAGAGGAAAAGAAGAAAAGAAAAACAAAAAAGAGCGAAGAATGCCGCGTGTGAGGCGAGAACGCACCGTATCAGGCGAGAACGCCGCGTATTAGGCGAGCAAGCGACGTATTAGGCGAGCAAGCGGCGTATTAGGCGAGCAAGCGACGTATTAGGCGAGAATGCCGCATATTAGGCGAGCAAGCGGCGTTTTAGCCGAGCAAGGATTGTGTGAGGCGAGCAAGCGGCATATTAGGCGAGAATACGACGTGCCAGGCGAGTAAGCGGCGAATTAGCGAAGGATACGGCGAATGAGCCAAGTAAGCGGCAACTGAGCCACCGATGCGGCGCCTGAGCGATGGACCCGGCAACGAACCGAGCGGCGCGGCGGAATTCCGAAGACTGCCGACCGCTTATCCGCGCCCTCTCTAATCCTCAAATGTCTGGATGCCGGGTAGGATATGGAGATGGGAAAGCAGCGAATCAAAGTACACCAGGTGTTCGCTGGTCTATTCGTCTTGTCTGGATTGGCCGTAATGATTTACGCGTTTCAAGCTCTTCGATCACCAGAGGATGACATAAGACTGAAAACAGCGCTCTGGGTTGGTATCGGATTGATCTTGCTCGGGACAATCTACGCTTCGATTGCCGAGATGATTATTTGGTGGCGCAGGGAATAGACATATAGAGTGAGCCCGGCACGTCATCGTTGCTCAGGAGGTGGTCAGCCCCGGAGCTACGCGACCAAGCGCTCACGACTTTGGCCCCAGCGCCAAGTAGGGCCGTTCGACCCACTCGCTCGACCAATCAAGGGGTTCACTGAATTGGTACAGGTACAGATACTCGTCTAAGTAGGCCCGTGCGATCTTTGCATCGCGTATCAAGACGGCGTTTTCCAGCGATCGTGTAGCATTATGCGTCAGGTTGAAAGAGCCAGTCCAAACGGAGTAAGGATGCGGAACGTTCTCCAAGGACTGACCGAAGTCGTCGTTGCCCGTCTTAAGTTCACAGAAAACAAGAAACTTATGGTGCATGAGAGCTTCGGCCTGCGCCTTTCCGCGACGGCGGGCACCCAAACACCTGACTGGTTCATAGTCGGTTCCCGTCCATTCCATGCTCATACAGTAGCCCAATTCACGACAGACTGCGGACGGTACGCCTTGCATATCCCATGGTGTGATTCCACATTGCAATTGGGAGTAAAGCTCGCGAAGCCTCTTGTAGAAACTGCCCGCCGAAACCTGCGGCGCAAATTGGTCAGGACGCAGGAAGTCCTCTTTTTGAACTACAACTGAAACCGTGCGAGTCGCTAGCGCCCTTAGAATACGCTCATTTGTAAGCCACGCGACACAGCCAAAGACAGCGGACGCTTTTTCGATCTGATTAACCAACTCGCCCTCGATATTATCAAAAACCGCCGTAATGCAGCCAGACTCTATGGTCTTTGGTCGGTCAACTTGCCTGCTGTCGCGACGTATAAAAATCGGCAAGCTGTTTAGATCGGGCGTCGGATTATCTTTCGCATTTTGGCTGCTCATACGATTACCCTTTCACAATTCTAATTGTGCAGATTGTAGCCATCATCGTCCATGATTACAACAAAAAAAACTCCATAAGTTCATTCACACAAACTAGTTATGCCAATAGGATAATCAACGTGACGCTCTCGCAGCCTGTCGTGAAAAACCGTCAGCCCGTCCAATTAATGGCAGCGGATTCGTGTCCGTTGGTGTTTATCTATTGCTAACTTCCCTCCGTTAAGTGCGGTATGCGAGCCCTCTCCATCCGCCAACCCTTCGCCGAGTTGATCCTTCGCGGGATCAAGACCCTTCGACTTCGCTCAGGGCAGACGGTGGAGTATCGCGCGCATCGGACGCCGAATACTGCCCGGTTCACTGGAATGCTCGGATGAGATGGCGAACGCTTTAATTGCAGATGGTGAAGTTCAGGATGGCGCCAATCATCGCCCCGATACCAACCCCCCAGGCAACGCTCGCGGCCATGTCGTGCGTGGCAGCGCCGATGGCGGCTCCGATGGCGGCCCCAACGGCGACGCCAATGGCAATACACGATCCGGATCGGCAGCTTCTGGGCTCTGGTTCGGGTTGCATGTCCATAACAATCCTCCATCGTGGATGTCGTTTGACTGGCGGAAATATTATACGAGCTGGAATGAGGGGATATCAAGAACCTGCCGGTGCACACATGAAGCGGGCGGTTTCGATACGCTCGACCCGCAAGCGATCTTCCCCGATCATTGGGTAGCGGTTTTGGATTTACGCCTCGAAGGGCGTAAGTCACTTGTCATTTGTCAGAAGAAAAGGAGCGGCGGGTCTCATACCATTTCCTGGCGAAGGATTTGTCCTTCACAAGCGTGCGCGGCGATCTCCACAGTTGTAAGGCGGTCTTCAGCCATGACCAAAAGCCAAATTCAGTGCCCTTACGCCCCGAGGCGGAAAAGGGGTGCTTATGCAACACCGTGAACTTCAGGCCCTGGCGTTTGGCCTGTTGCTTTAGAAGCCGAATGAACACGGCTTCCTCGAAAATATAATAATCCTCTGGAAAACCACCGACCGCCTCGAACGCGTCCCTTCGGCACATGATGAATCCGCCCGGACACCACTTGAGCAGCCGCATGCTGAGGTTCTTGCTTTCCCACGCCCATTTGAACCATCGAGGGCCGTCGATAATCCGGATCGTGCTGCCGCAGCCGATGTGCTTTTGCTGGTTCATCGTCTGAATCGCATCTCGCAGCAACTCGCCGCTGGGCCATGAGTCGGCATCGACAAACAACAGCCACTCGCCCGAAGCTGATCTCGCGCCGGTATTCCGTGCTCGAGCGATCTGATTGACAGGTTCAAACACGATCTTGCAGCCGAGCTCAGCGGCGATGGCGGATGTCCGATCAGTGGAATTGTTGTCACACACCACGATCTCATCATCGGCCAATAGCGATGCGACCTGGTCCAACGCGGCGCGAACGCGTCTGACGCATTCGCCAATGCCGGCTTCCTCATTGAACGCGGGAATGATCACCGAAAGTTTATGAATGGTCGCGACCGTTTGCTGCATCACCCGTGCTTAGCCCAGCCCGCGATGCCACATCGCATGCGGGATGGGTGGATTGTCCTTTTGGCGGCGGAGTCCGTCAAATCCTGATCCACGCCTCGGCTTCGGCTTTGTCTTTGAGGGGGAAGACCTTCACGGGGCATGGCATGATCAACTTGAACAGGTTGGCGGCGTTCGCAACCCAGCTTGCGTCGGTGACGACGGCGACTCGCTGCCACGCCCGGAGATGCGCGATACCCACCTTCATGTCCTCCCACATCGCGCCCGGCGCGAAGCCGGTGAAGTCGGCGGTTAGCTCGTATAGCATTCTGACCTTTTCGTGCTTCTTCAGCGCGGCCTCGATCGCGGGGATGAGAACCGTCTCGTAGTCGGCGGCGGTGACGCGCCCGGAAGCGACAGCGCCAACAATATTGTCCGGAAGATTGGATAAGAGGGTGATCATGACGAGGCTCCTGTTCAAGGGCGGCGTGGCGGCGCGAGCCGGTTCTATTGCGGTACGACATCTTATTATAAGAGCGCCTGATGGCCCGGGACAATTCATCGGACTATGCGCACTACCGGCCTGACACCCCACCGCCCCGCCGCGCGCCAATCTATATCTCCCGTTGACACCTCATCCACGACTCGCGAATATGTCCGTTGGGACCAGGGGCGGTAAGTAGCGCCTGAAGGAGTCGGCCCCACGTCGTAGTTGAAGAACGAGCCGGACATTTTTCACCAAGGAGTGCCCATGTTGAGAAGCCTATTCGTCGCCGTGGCGACGTGTGCGTTGATCTTTGCCGGCGGATGCCAGCAGTCGAGCAACGCACCCAGTAGCGCCGAACAACACGTCGCATCGGATCAGATGTTCGACCGCACGGTGCTACCGATCCCGCCATACCAGAAGGTCGGCAAGCTGGCCCCAGAGATCAAGGATTGCGATCCGATCAAGTGGCCCGTTGAAGTGTCGGCCCCGAAGGGTGCGCCCAACGTGTTGCTGGTCATGATGGACGACGTCGGCTTCGGCGCGACCGATTTGTTCGGCGGGGCAATTCCCACGCCCACGTACGATAACCTCGCGAAGAATGGGTTGAAGTACAACAACTTCTTCACCACGGCCGTCTGTTCCTGCTCGCGCGCGTCGCTGATCACCGGGCGAAACCATCACATCGCTTCGACCGGCATCATCATGGAATTCTCCACGCCTTATCCGGGCTATCACAGCCTGATGTCCAAGAGCGTGGGCACGATCGGCGAGATTTTGAAGGACAACGGATACGGCACCGCGTGGTTTGGCAAGAACCACAATGTGCCCGACTGGGAGACCTCGCCCGCCGGCCCGTTCAGTCTCTGGCCCACGGGCCTGGGATTTGATTATTTCTACGGCTTCCTCGGTGCCGACGCGCACCAGTTCCGCCCGGCCATTTACGAGAACATCAAACCGGTCGACCCATACCTCAGCAACCCGGACAAATACATCCTCAACACCGATCTGGCCAATCACGCGATCAACTGGATTCATATGCAGAAAGCCGTCTGGCCGGACAAGCCGTTCCTCGCGTACTACACGCCCGGCACCGACCACGCGCCGCACCACGCCTCGCCGGAATGGATTGCCAAATTCAAGGGCAAGTTCGACATGGGCTGGGATGAACTTCGCAAGCAGACATTCGAACGTCAGAAGCAGATGGGCATCATTCCGCAGAATGCCGTGCTGAATCCCACGCCGCCCGAGTACATGCGATGGGATTCACTGTCGCCGGAGATGAAGAAGGTCTGCGCCCGCGAGATGGAATGCTACGCCGGCGCACTCGCGCAGGCGGATTACGAGACCGGCCGCGTGGTCGATTCCATCAAGCAGATGGGCGAACTCGATAACACGCTGATCATCTACATCCAGGGCGACAACGGCGCCAGCGCCGAAGACCCGTCCCCCGAGGGCATGGGGTTGACCAGCGAGATCGTCACCATCGCCAATCACTTCCCGGACACGCAGGACTTCATGATCAAGCACATCGACGAGTTCGGCGGCATGTGGATGCAGAACCACTTCGCCCGCGGCTGGGCGCACGCGATGAACACGCCGTTCCAGTGGGATAAGAAGATCGCTTCGCACCTGGGCGGATCGAAGACGTCGATGGTCGTCTCCTGGCCTGCCCGCATCAAGCAGGTTGACCAGATGCGCAGCCAGTTCGTCCACATCACCGACATCGTCCCCACGATCCTCGAAGCCGCTCATCTGCCCGATCCGGTGACGGTCGATGGCGTGAAACAGGTGCCGATGAACGGCACGAGCTTCATGTATACCTTCGACAACGCCGACGCCCCCGAACAGCACACCACGCAATACTTTGAAGTGATCGCCAACCGCGCCATCTACGATCACGGCTGGATCGCCAACACCACGCCCGTCATCTCGCCGTGGAGCGCGCCGCTCGTGAAGAAGCCCGATTCCGTGCTCGACTACAAGTGGGAGCTTTACAACCTGAAGGACGACTTCAGCCAGTCGAAGGATTTGGCGGCGGCAAACCCGCAAAAGCTGGAAGAGTTGAAGAAACTCTTCGATAGCGAAGCCGTGAAGAACAAGGTCTTCCCGCTCGATGATCGCTATGTCGAACGGGTCAACCCCGAGAACCGTCCGAAGTTCAATGTCGGGCGCACCACCTACACCTACTACCCCGGCACCGTGCGCATCACCGAAGCCATGGCGCCGAACATGAAGAACTGTTCCTACTCCATCACCGCCGATGTAACCATTCCCGAAAACGGCGCCCAGGGAATCATGATGACCCAGGGCGGTTACTTCGGAGGCAACGCGCTGCTGCTGCTGGACGGCAAGCCGACCTTCCTCTACGCGGCGTCGCATTACCCCGATCAGAAATATAAGGTGCAAGGCCCCGATAAAGTTCCCGCCGGTAAGCACATCGTGAAGGTCGACTTCAAGTATGACGGCGGCGGCGTGGGCAAGGGCGGGATGGCCACCCTCTTCGTTGACGACAAGCAAGTCGCGCAGGGGCGCATCGATCGCACCGTCCCTGTTCGCGTCAGCGCCGATGAGACGCTCGACATCGGCGAGGACTCTGGCACGCCGATTACCCGCGATTACCAGGTGCCGTTCGAGTTCACGGGCGCGATCGAGAAAGTCGTGATCAAGCTCGAGGGAACCGGTCAGGCTCAGGCGGCCAAAGTGGATCCTGCAGCATCAATCGATTGAGATTGGTGTCTGGTCAACGGCTTCTGGTCGCTAACGATGTACGTCCAGAACCAATCGCCCGGCAAAGACAGGCAGTCAACTGGCTGCCTGTCTTTGCCGGGGAGTTCGAGATGACGATCCGCACCTATTGGCCCAAGCCCGAGGTGAACGAAGGCAAGTGGACCCCGCTGGCCGTGCAGAAGGTGGAGTAGTAAGCTCGTTTCCCAATCGCAAAGGGAATATCATGAAAAAGACATTCCTTGCTGTCGTATTGGCGCTTTCACCCGTGGCATTCGGACAGCAAGTGGAACCCGCCGCCCACGCTTCGGGATTCACGCTCGATCCGCCGCCGCTTTCCCCCCCTTCCTCCGCAGCCGCCGAAAAGGTGGAGCAGAAGCCATCCTTCTTCGCCGACGACACAAGCCCCGGCGACGCCAGCGATACCGGCGAAGCTGCGAACAGCGAAGCGGACCTGGCCAAGAAATTGTCCAATCCCGTGGCATCGCTGATCAGCGTGCCGTTTCAATCCAACTTCGATTTCGGCGGCGGGACAAACAATCACGCGTTTCGTTACACCATGAACGTGCAGCCGGTGATTCCGATCTCGCTGAACGATCAGTTCAACCTGATCGTGCGCGTCATCACGCCGTTCATTTATCAGCAGGAGCAGTTCCCGGGCCAGCAGGACAACACGGGGCTGGGCGACACCACGCCGTCGTTTTTCCTGTCGCCGAAGAAACCAATCGGCGGGTGGATCGTGGGGGCTGGGCCGGTGCTTTTGTTGCCGACCGCAACCGACACTGCGCTGGGCGGCGAGAAGTGGGGCATCGGGCCGACGATTGTGGTGTTGCAGCAGAAAGGCCCGCTTACCTACGGCATGCTCGCCAATCACATCTGGAGTTTTGCGGGAGAAGATGATCGGGCCAACGTCAACCGCACGTTTCTTCAGCCGTTCTTTGCTTACAATACCAAGTCCGGTTTCGGTGTGACGCTCCAGACGGAATCAACGTACGATTGGGATGCCCATCAATGGACGATCCCCATCGGTCTGTTCTTCAGCCAGGTTTTGAAGGTTGGCAACCAGCCGATCCAGATCTCCGCCGGTCCGCGATACTATGCCGAAGGCCCCAGCGGCGCGCCAGATTGGGGATTTCGAATCGCGTTGACATTTCTGTTTCCCACGAAGTGATTTTGACTCGCTTTGACCTGGCAGCGAGTCAGTAAGACCAAAGTCGAATGGCGGCATATGCCTGGCAGTGTTAACCTAGAAACCGCGCCGGCCGCACGAATGAACATAGGTCGAGGCCGTCCGGGAATACATTCGCTTGCATGGGAACACGTCGATGAGCGTAAAAGGCGCAAACATCCTTTTCGTCCTTGCCGGGCTGTGCCTCTTCGCTGGATGCGCCGCGCCGAACAGCAAGCCGGCCGGGACTGCGCAGCCGAATAAGCTGACCGTCGACGATCTCGATCAGATCACCTACGTCTACGCCGATCGCTACATGACGCTGATCTCATCCGCCTGCGACGAGATCGTGCGCGACAATCCATCGGCACAGCAGCGCCTGACGGCGATGCAGGTGAAGCGCATCAATTGCAGTTCGATCTATGACATCGCGACCTCTCCCGATGCATTCTCGCGATTGCTCGACATGACGCTGGTGGTGACGCTGCAGGCGCAGGTCTGGATCGACGACGGACGGGCGAACCAGCTTTTTGGCAATCGCGCCCATCCGCTGGAGCTTGCACTGCGCCAGGCGAGGCGGGACATTTGGAAGATTTCATCTCAGGCGCTCACGCCGGACCAGATGGAAGGGTTTGATCGCCTGATCCTGCGATGGCGGCGGGACAATCCGGATGTCGAGTTTGTCTCCTACGTGCGCTTTAACGATGTTGCAACCGGGCGAGCCCGCGCGGTGGCGGCCGCCATCCGCCACGGGGAAGGTTTGCTCGCGCCGATCGATGAAGCCAAGGAATCGGTCGACCAGGTTCGCGCGCTCAGCGAGCGGATGTTTTACTTCGCCAAGCGAATGCCCTTTCTGCTGGACTGGCAGGGGCAGGAGTTTGTCGAGCAGATTCTGCAAAAGCCTGAGGTGCATACGCTCGTGCAGCGCATCGACCAGCTTCCCAATGACATCACCGCGCAGCGCGAGGCGCTCTTCAAGGACCTGGATCAGCATCAGCCGATGCTGACGGACCTGATCGAGCACTCGCGCGGCGCGGTCAACGACATCAACGCCACCGTCAAATCCACCGACGAGACGCTTCAGCACATGAAGGAGACCAGCGACTCGCTGCGGCAGACGCTTCAGCAGTGGGACCTGATGCGGACGAAATATACTTCCGAACCCCCCAGCACTGAGCCATCGCGGCCGTTCGATATTACGGAATATGATCGAACCGCTCAGAGCCTTGATCGCACGGCGAAGAGCCTGAATGAATTGCTCAAATCGTCCGATGCGCTGATGGGTTCGGCGCAGCTGACCGAGCGCGTCAATCAGGTGGACTCGCTGGCCCAGGCGCGGATTCAGCAGGCAATCAGCGAGAGCAAGGGAATGGTTGGGTTCACGTTCACGCAGATGGTGTTCCTGTGCGCGATATTCTTCGGATTCCTGACGGTTTATTCGGTGCTCTCGGGATGGATTCGGCGTCGCTTCGCGGGAAAGAGGGAGGCTCGCGCATGATTCGACTCTTTGTCTTCATCGCGATCGCGTTGCTCGCCGCACGAGTTTGCGTTGCCGTCCCGCCCACCACGGCGCCAGCGGCGATCAGCATCATCCAGGTCGATCGCAATCTCCCCAATTACCAGCGCGTGCCGGCACTGACTGGCACGATTCGGTCGTTCGGCTCGCCGACAACCGGCGCGCTGATCTCGGCGTGGGCGGATGAATTCAAAACGATTTATCCCGATGTCGAGATAGAGATGAAAGGATCGATCTCGACCGACGTCATGCCAGCGCTGGTGGCGAAGAATCCGCCGAACATCGGCGCAATGTCCCGAGCAATGACCGATGCCGAGATTGCGTCTTTCAAGCAGCACTTCGGCTATCCGCCGACCACGATTCGCGTGGCGGTGAATGCACTGGGTGTCTTTGTGAATGCAGACAACCCCTGCCAGGGGCTGACCATATCGCAACTCGCCGCGATCTATGCGCGCCCCGGGCCCGATCGAAAGCAGATCATCACCTGGGGAGAGACAGGCTTGCGCGATGATTCATGGGCAAACGAGCGAATCCTTCCCTACGCGCTGGTTGAAATGCGCGGCGAGACGGGGTTTTTCAAATCACGCGTGCTGGCGGATGGCGAGTTCCGCTTTGATGCGCAGATCGAATTAACCTCGTCGGCGGTGGTCGAAGACTGCGCCGTCGATCGCGGCGCGATCGGATATACGAGCATGGTCTTCCGCACGCGACGCGCCAAGGCGCTGGCGATCCAGGGGGCCGATGGAAAGTTTTATGAGCCGACATATGACAACTGTATCTCGCAGCACTATCCGATGACGGACTTTCTTTACATCTATGTCAACAAGCCGCCCAATCGACCGCTGGATCGACCGACGCGTGAGTTTCTGACCTTCGCCTGTTGCCAGTTGGGCCAGGAAATCGCGGCCCGCGAGGGCGCCTATCCTTTGACGCCCCAACTCGCGCGCGAGCAACTCGATGCGATAGGAAAGTAACGCCATGAATGTAGAACAGGCCCAACCTGCTGATTACCGAAAACGAGACAAACGAGCAGCGGCTTTACAAGCCCAATCGAACGCCTGATGTCAAAGACGCCATTCACAATTGCAAGGGACAAACCAATGAATGATCGATCGAAAGTGAATTTCATGTGGCTGCTCATGCTCCCCTTCGCACTGATGGTGGGATGCACCTCGGCGAAGATCACAAACACCTGGCGCGATCCGACTTTTGCCGGGCCGATTCAGTTTAAGAAAATAGCCATTCTCGTCATCCATCCCGACGGCGCCGTTCGTCGCGCCGCCGAAGATGAACTGGTGAAGCAGATCGGCCACGATCGCGCGGTGGCGGGATATTCCATCCTCACCGACGACGACCGCAAAGATCTCAACCAGCTCAAGCGGAAGCTCAAAGCCAACGACATCGACGGCGCGGTCACGATGAAGCTGGCCGGATCGCGCACGGAGACAACCTACGTCCCCGGCAGCGCCGGCTATCCGCCTTTTGGTGACTATTACACCGCCGCCTACATGCGCGACCCGGGAATGGTCGTCACCGATACCATCGTTAGCGTGCAGACCAACATTTATTCGGTAAATGACGAAAAGCTCATCTGGTCTGGAACCACCGACCTCTATAATCCTTCCAACGCCCGTAAAGTGGTGGCCGACATCTCAAAAGCCGTCGGCGATGAATTGCGGAAAGAGAAACTGATCCAATAGGCCAATATGATTCGAGGCGACTCATGGAGCTTCCAATAGAATGACCAAAGCCACGGAACAAAGAATGAGAATTGATCGATATTTTGCATCGCATTCTCTCCTTGCTCTCGGTGTCTCTGTGGCCAGTATTGGATCTTGTCAGAGTCCATAAGCTCTTTCAGACGAGAGGAGTTTTCGCATGCCCTACGATCTTCACATCGTCAAACCCAGCGATTTCATTCGTCTCGATGCCCACAAACAGGTGGATGTGAAGCAGAGCCTCGCGGCGTTGTCCGCGCTGGCCAAAACCTGCGTCCAGCGCAACGTCGATCATGCGCTGCTCGATGTCCGCGACCTGCCGGCCACCTTATCCCTGACTGATCTTTACACCCTGGCCAAAGCGTTTCCGGAAACTGGATTCACCCAGCATCATCGCCTGGCGATCCTGCATCGATTCAGTTCCGCCGAACGCGCCGAGATGTTTGCGATGTTTGCTTCCGATCACGGATGGCAGGTACGGGCGTTTGAAAATTATGAGGAAGCGATCGAGTGGTTTTCCGTCGATACGCCGCTTGGCGAATAGAGGTTGTTGTGAGATTCACGCACCCCATAGGCGGCGATCACACTCCGTTTCAGGAACTGCGTGAAAGCACGAAGTAGTGAAAGGAATTCCGATGCGAAACAAACTTGTTTTGATTGGGGTCTTGCTCGCGGCGATGAAGTTTGCATCCGCAGCGCCACCCCCTCTAACCCCCGCGCCTACGGGCATGGCCTGGATTCCCGTCGGGCAGTTCACCATGGGAACCAGCGATTCCAATTCTTTTCCGAACGAACGCCCCGCGCATCAGGTGAAGGTCGATGGCTTCTGGATGGATGAGCACGACGTCACCAACGCGGAGTTCCGCAAGTTTGTCGATGCGACGCACTATGTGACCACCGCTGAAAAGCCGGTGGATTGGGAGGAGATGAAAAAGCAGGTTGCGCCCGGCTCGCCCAAGCCGGCGGACGAGTTGCTCAAGCCCGGCTCGCTGGTTTACACGCCGCCGAATCATCCGGTCGATCTGCGCGATATGAGCAACTGGTGGACGTGGACCAGCGGCGCGAGTTGGAAGCATCCGCAAGGCCCGGACAGCACAATCGACGGCAAAGCGGATTTGCCCGTCGTGCAGGTGAGTTGGGATGACGCCGTCGCCTATGCGAAGTGGGCGGGCAAACGATTGCCAACCGAGGCCGAGTGGGAATACGCTGCCCGCGGCGGCGAATCGAAAAACACCCGCTACTACTGGGGCGATGAATTCAAACCTAACGGCAAATTCATGTGCAACACTTTCACCGGCGATTTCCCCTACAACAACACCGCCGAAGACGGTTTCGCCGGCGTCGCGCCGGTGAAATCCTTCCCCCCCAATGGTTATGGCCTGTACGACATGGCCGGCAACGTCTGGCAGTGGACGAATGATCTCTATCGCGCCGATGCCCACGCACTCTCGCTCACCGAATTAACCAAATCCGGCGCCGCCTGCTGCCTCAACCCCACCGGCCCAACCGAATGCTTCAATCCCACGCGCGACGTCCCCGGTGCTGTCGAGCGCGTCACCAAGGGCGGATCGTTCCTCTGCAACGCCAGTTATTGCGAAAGCTACCGCCCCACCGCTCGTCGCGGCACGCCGCCTGACACGGGCACAGGGCATATTGGTTTCCGCTGCGTGATGTCTGCTACAACGGCACCAACCGACCATCAATAAGGCAGTTCAGTACACCTTATATAGAAGGAGGTCTTTATGACCCGCCGCAAACCGTTTCTTTCTGTTTTCGGTACATTTCTTCTTTTGCTGATCTGCGGATCAGCGCATGCCCAGGACAAAAAACCCAACATCCTCGTCATCATGGGTGACGACATCGGGTGGTTTAACCCGAGTTGTTACAACCGCGGGATGATGGGCTTCACCACGCCCAACATCGATCGAATTGCCAATGAAGGGGCCCTGTTCAACACGTGGTACGGGCAGCAAAGCTGCACTGCGGGTCGCGCGGCGTTTGTCACGGGACAATCGCCCATTCGCACGGGTCTGACGAAGGTCGGCATTCCCGGCGCCGATATCGGCCTTCGCGCCGAAGACCCTTCCGTCGCCCAGTTCCTGAAGAACTTCGGCTACGCCACCGGCCAGTTCGGCAAGAATCATCTCGGCGACAAGGACGAGTTCCTGCCCACCAACCATGGCTTCGATGAATTCTTCGGCAACCTCTATCATCTCGATGCCGAGGAAGAACCCGAAGACCCCGACTATCCGAAGAACCCCGAATACAAAAAGAAGTTCGGCCCGCGCGGTGTCCTCAAATGCAAAGCCAACGCTGACGGCACGCAAACGATCGAAGACACCGGCCCGCTGACCATCAAGCGCATGGAGACGATCGATCAGGAGTTCACCGACGCCGCTGTTGATTTCATGGGCCGTCAGCACAAAGCCAACAAGCCGTTCTTCTGCTATTTCAACTCCACGCGGATGCACATCTGGACGCACCTGAGCAAGGAAAACCAGGGCAAGACCGGCCTCGGTCTGCAAGCCGACGGCATGACCGAACATGACGGCGACGTCGGACAGCTTCTCAAGAAGCTGGATGACCTCGGCATCGCCGACAACACCATCGTCGTTTACACCTCCGACAACGGCGCTGAACTGATGACCTGGCCCGATGGCGGCAGTACGCCCTTCCGCGGCGAGAAAGCCACCAACTGGGAAGGCGGCTATCGCGTGCCGACCCTCATCCGCTGGCCCGGCGTCATCAAGCCCGGCACCATCGTCAACGACATGTGCGCGCACGAGGACTTCATTCCCACCTTCTGCGCCGCTGCTGGCGAGCCCGACATCGTCGCGAAGGTGAAGCAGGGATACAAAATCGGCGACAAGACCTTCAAGGTTCATCTCGACGGCTACAACCTCATGCCGTTCCTCAAGGGCGAGGTAAAGGAATCGCCGCGTAAGTCGTTCATCTACTGGAGCGACGACGGCGACGTCTTTGCAGTCCGGTATGGGCGGTGGAAGGTGGTCTTCATCGAGCAGAACGCGGAAGGTCTGGACATCTGGCGAAAGGGCTTCGACAAGCTGCGGATGGCCAAGCTGTTCGACATGTACGCCGATCCGTTCGAGCGTGGCGACAAGTCGCTGATGTACGATGAGTGGTTCGTCCACCACGCCTACATGATGTACGGCGCGACCGCATACGTCGGCGAGTGGCTGGCCAGCTTCAAGGAATTCCCCCCGAGACAAAAACCCGCCAGCTTTAATCTCGACGAAGTGATGCGCAAGATGTCCGAACCGCCGGGAAGTCATTGACTCGTCTCAATGCAAAAAACATTTTAGAAGGAGTTTGTTATGCGTCTCAAGACATTCCTTGTTCTGCTGATCGGTTGCCTCCCGCTCATCACGGCACAGGCCCAGGACAAGAAGCCCAACATTCTTGTCATCTGGGGCGACGACATCGGCGTCGCCGATGTCAGCGCCTACAGCCAGGGCTTGATGGGGTTTGAAACGCCCAATATCGATCGCATCGGCAACGAGGGGATTAAATTTCTCCACTATTACGGCGAGCAATCCTGCACCGCCGGCCGCGCCGCGTTCCTTACCGGCCAGCACGGGCTTCGCACCGGCCTCACCAAGGTCGGCTTCCCTGGCGCACCCATGGGAATGAGCCAGCTCGATCCGTCCGTCGGCGGGCTGCTCAAAAGCCTGGGCTATGCAACTGGCCAGTTCGGCAAGAATCACGTCGGCGACCGTAACCCGAGTCTGCCAACGGTCAACGGCTTCGACGAGTTCTTCGGCAACCTCTATCACCTCAACGCCGAGGAAGAACCCGAACTGCCCGATTATCCGAAGGACCCAGAATACCTGAAGAAATTCGGCCCGCGCGGCGTTCTGCACTGCTGGGCCACCAACGTGGACGATCCCACCGAAGACCCGCGCTTCGGCAAAGTCGGCAAACAGAAGATTGTCGACACCGGCGCGCTGACCAAAAAACGCATGGAGACCATCGACGATGAAACCTCCGCCGGCGCTATCGACTTCATGAAACGGCATCACGCCGCAAGCAAGCCTTTCTTCGTCTGGATGAACACCACGCGCATGCATCTGCGTACGCACGTCCGCGCTGAGCATCGCGGTGTTTATACGCACGGCGACAGTGAATACATCGACGGCATGATCGAGCACGACAACACCGTCGGCTCGCTCCTCAAAGCGCTCGATGACATGGGAATCACCGGCGACACCATCGTCGTCTACAGCTCCGACAACGGCCCGCACATGAACACCTGGCCGGATGCCGCAATGACGCCCTTCCGCTCCGAGAAAAACACCAACTGGGAAGGCGCCTTCCGCGTGCCTTGCCTGGTTCGCTGGCCGGGGCATATCAAGCCGGGCACAGTGACCAACGAGCTGATGAGCCACAACGACTGGATCCCCACCCTCTGCGACGCCGCCGGCGATCCCAACATCGTCGCCGAATGCCTCAAGGGATACGACGATCACAACGGTCACAACTACAAAGTTCACCTGGACGGATACGATCAGTTGAAGTTCCTCACCACTGTGACCGGCAGCGCCGCCAATAACAACGGCGTGAAGAGCGCCCGTGACAACTTCTTCTACTCCGATGACGACGGTGATCTCGTCGCCTATCGCAAAGGCGACTACAAAGCCGTCTTCGAAGAGCAGCGCTCGCCTGGCACGATGCAGGTATGGGCCGAGCCGTTCACCAAGCTGCGGCTGCAGAAACTCTTCAACCTCTTCCAGGACCCGTACGAGCGCGCCGATATCACGTCCAACACCTACTGGGACTGGCAGTTGAACCACGTGCAGATCATGTACGGCGCGATGGCGGAGATCGCGACCTTCGCCCAGACATTCAAGGAGTTCCCGCCGCGATCGATCCCGCCGAGCTTCAACCCTGCGACGATCATGGAGAACACGCTGCGGGAAATAAAAGCCGAGAAAAAGCTGAACGAACTGCGACCCCTGCCCGCGGGCAAAGACGAGCCGAAGGAGTAGAAGTAACCAACCCAGCGCCCGCGGTGTCGAAAGACGCCGCGGGCGACTGCCGGAGATCGCAGTATGCGAACACAAATCGCTTTCGTATTTCTCTCCGCGATCGTTGTCTGCTCAATACTCCGCGCGGATGAGCCGGCGACGACACCCGCCGCGCAGGGCCTCGTCCCAATCCCCGATTACACCGGCGACCTCTGGCATCGCTCCTATCTCGCCGGCGATTTCAACGGCGGGCGAACCGCACTGGCCAACAAGGGCATCCAACTCGACGTCGACTGGACCCAGGTCGGCCAATCCGTCACCAGTGGCGGCCTCGACAGCGCTTCGCACTACGGCGGCAGCTTCGACTATCTCATCCATCTCGACTTGATGCGCATGGGCCTGCTTCCGGGAGCACTCATCACCATCCGCGCGGAGTCACGCTACGGCCAATCTGTCAACGGGCAGGCGGGCTCGATCCTTCCCGTCAATACCGATGCCCTTTTCCCTGTCACCGATCAACTTGACGACGGCATCGCCCTCACCGTCACCGATCTCAATTACACGCAATTCCTCTCCGATAAGTTCGCGGTGTTGCTCGGGAAGATTGATACGCTGAGTGGCGATCCCAACGAGTTCGCCGCGGGCAGGGGGACGAGTCAATTCATGAACGCAAACTTTATTTTCAACTCCGTGACCGCCTTGCGATTGCCTTACAGCACGCTGGGCGCTGGAATTTTGTGGCTACCATCGAAAAACATCACCGTCACCAGTAGCGTTTTCAACACCATCGACTCCTCCACAACCACCGGCTTTGATGATTTCGGCGGCGGGACCACCTGGAGCACCGAAGCCGATATGCAATATCGCCTGGGCAATCTTCCCGGCGGAATGAACGTCGGCGGCCTCTATTCCTTCGATCAGGATTTCACCAAACTCACCGGCGATCTCATCTTCGTACCCGGCCAGGGATTGGCACTTACAAAGAAGCATGACACTTGGGCGGTTTACTGGAGCGCGTGGCAATATCTCTTCGTGAAAGACCCCAACGACAAACCGATCGAAACCGGCGACGG
>DATAPK010000309.1:0-8575 GCA_036265245.1 Tepidisphaeraceae bacterium
GCTTTGGACGAGCGGGTTGCTCTTCCAGGTAGGTGGGATGCATGATCGGGCGCTGCATTGCCATACTTCCGGCCTCTAGTTTTTAGTGCCGAGAGGAACATACGATACGATTTCTCTATGCGTCGAATCTTGACCTGCTTCACTTTGAAACGTAGGTTGTGTGAGTGGGAAGGATGAACTGGCTGGCGATGTGCAACAAATCGGGCAGGCCGATAAAAGGCCCGTGGACGGCTGTCTGCAGGCTTTGGTCACAGGATGTGGCTCGCGGCCCAGTAGAAAGGTAGGTCAAGGATGGCCAAGGGAAAACGCTCCGCAGCGTTGTTTGAAGTCATACAAGCCGCCAAAGAAAAAGAGCAGCTTCGCGCCTCGGGCGGGGGATTTCTCACGCCCAGTTGGTGGTTCAAAGGCAGGGCCGCGCGAAACACAGCGGCGACGCAACCCGCCGCCAAGACACAAATCAAATCCTCGCCGATTTCCAAATCATTTTCTCAGCCTGTGATTGCACCGCCGCCTGTTGTTGAAGCAGCGGAGCCGGTTGTTGAAGAAACCGGGCCGACGGTTCAGGAGCCGGAATTCCAGGAAACTGAAATTCAAGAACCGGTGGCGATGCACATCGTAGATGATTCATCTGAGCCGGCAGTTGAGGAAGTTGTCGATAACGAAGAGCCGGCGTTTGAAGAGATGCAGCCAGAGCCGGTTGCCCAGACGGCTGCCGCGACGCCGGATGAGAATGAGATCGATTCTGCATCGGAAGAAGAATCGCCGGTGATTGCGGCAAAACCTTCGCGGCGCGCTTCAAGAGATACAGCAGATGCAGCGCCGCGAGCGGTGGGCGTGAATGTGGATCGGTTGCATCAACTGATCAACCTTCGCCTGAGCTTTACGAGTGCGGCGATTACCTCTTTCGGATTTATCGTGGTGGTGGCGCTGGCGGTTTTGTTTGGGAAGAGCCTGGGACGTGGGCCTTCGCCGGCAGGAGCGCAGTCGATTGAAGAAGTGAAAAAGGGTGCGCCGTTTCCGTCGGTGTTGAATGTGACACAAGGGAAACAAGGCGGGCATGAAGAGCCGGCGATTGCGGTAAACTCGGCACCCAAAACGCCGCAGGTTTCAAAGACACCACAAAAAGAAGTGGCCCAGCCCGCGCCGAAGCAATCAACGCAGGTTGCGCCGCCGGCACCGACACCGCCGCAGCAGACCGCGGGATTGGCGCCCAACGGCAGGCGAATTGTCGGCATGCAGTATGTGTGGATACAGAGTTATGCCGATCCGCTTGACGCAGAGGATGCACACGATGCACTGGTGAAGGCGGGCATCGATTGCACGGTTGAAAAAGGTTTGTGGCTCGCGCCGGCATGGTCGTGCGTGATCACCACACGAGGCTTTGAACATACTCGAAGCAATGCGGAATTTGATGCATTTATGAAATCGATTCGTGATGTAAGCAACTCATTCCCCCCAGACGGCAAATTGCGGAAATTCGATCCGCGCGTGGTGGGATGGAAAGATCAGGCACATTAGCGGACGAACGGGTCGAATTGTGCGGGAAACCCAGGGATGGCTATCCCTGGGTTTTTTCGTGGAATAAACGTCCCACCGCCTGTAGCCGCGACGCAGGCGGTGTAATTCATATTTTATGGTGATATACGTTTTGAATGGGAAGAGACCGCGAAAGCGCGAAATCGCGAAGAAATCGCGAAGTGAACAGATAAAATGGATTTTCTTCGCGTCTTTCTTCGCGCCATCGCGTTTTCGCGGTCTCTGGGTCACCATGAACAAGCGCCGCACCCCGCAGGCGTCGCGGCTACAAAATACGGTGAATTATCGTGTCCTTTTCGGTATAATTGTTCGGTTTGCCTGAGCAGGGTCAGAAGCAGTATTTGGAATGCGTGATCATGTCATCATTTATGTGAACGGGGCGCGTCATGAGGTGCGCGGAGGGCGGGCGTTTCAATCGCTTTCGGATTTCCTTCGATACGACTTGGGATTGGTGGGAACCAAAGTTGTTTGCGCGGAAGGCGATTGCGGATCGTGCACGATTTTGCTCGGGCGGGCGGACGGCCAGCGATTGAACTATCGATCGACTTGCTCATGTATTCAGTTTCTTTGCCAACTCGATTGCACGCATATCGTGACGGTGGAAGGATTGAAATATGACGGCGAGTTGAATCCGGTGCAGGAGGCGATGGTGGCGTGCCAGGGCAGCCAGTGCGGGTTTTGCACGCCGGGGTTTGTGGTATCGATTTGCGGGATGTTTGAGGATCGAGAGCGCGCGGCCGCATCGCCGAAGGATGTGCAGAAGGCGTGCGTGGGGAATCTCTGCCGCTGCACGGGGTATGAATCGATTTTGAAAGCGGGGAGTTCGGTCGATGGGGCGAAGATGCGGCCGCTGGCGGAACTGTATCCGCCGGCACCGATGCTGGCGGAGTTTGAAAAGCACGAGCGAGAGAGTGTGCTGGTGAAACATGGCGAGCGGATGTTCAGCAAGCCCGCAAACGTTTCTGACGCATGTCAATTCCGCGCGGACAATTCCACATGCACGGTGATCTCTGGCGGCACGGATATCGGGGTGCAGATCAACAAGGGCATGCGCGATCCGAAAGTGATTCTTTCGCTTTCGGCGCTGCGCGACCTTCGGCAGATCAGGGTTGAAGAGAACGCGATTGTGGCGGGGGCGATGGTTTCGATTTCGAAACTGGAGCGAGTGGCGCGCGAGGCGTTGCCGGAATATGCGAAGTTGCTGTATTGGTTTGGTTCGCCGCCGATTAAGAACGCGGGGACGGTTGGCGGGAATATCGCGAACGGTTCGCCCATCGGAGATTCGATGCCGGCGATGTTTGTGCTGGATGCGGAGATTGAATTGACTGGCACGGGCGGGGCGCGGCGAGTGAGCATCAATGATTTTTACACGGGATATCGGAAAACGGTCGCGACGGCGGATGAGTTGATTACGGCGGTTCGCATCCCTCTGCCGGCGAGTGGGGATATTTTCAAGCTGTACAAGATTTCGCGGCGGAAGGATTTGGATATCAGCGCGTTCACCGCGGCGATCTGGATGCGGCGAAGCGGGGAGAAAATCACGGATGCGCGGATTGCGTATGGTGGCGTGGGGCCGGTGATTCTTCGGTTGAAAAGGACGGAGGAGTTTTTTAAGGGGAACGCGCTGACGCCTGCAACGATTCGCGAGGCGGGCGAGATTGCACGCGGGGAGATCACGCCGATTTCGGATGTGCGGGGGTCGGCGGAGTATCGGTCGCAGCTTGGAGAAAACGTTTTACGGAAGTTTTATGCGGATTTGTGTGAGGCGAATGGGAATGGGAATGGACATAAATGAAATCCCCGGCCCTGAAGGGCCGGGCTTTGTGTGGATGTGATGGTGGTTTTTATGGCAGCGGTTGGAAAAGATATTCCGCACGATTCGGCTCGCGGGCACGTGAGCGGGGAGTCGGTTTTCATCGACGATATGCCGTCGTCGAGGAATGAGTTGATCGTCGATTTTGTCGGCGCGCCGGTGGCGTGTGGGAAGTTGATTTCGCTCGATGTTTCTGAAGCGAAGAAGGCGCCGGGAGTTGTCGCGATTATCACGGCGAAGGAAATCCCGGGGCATAATCAGTTTGGGCCGATCATTAAAGATGAGCATCTGCTGGTCGAGGACGAGATTTTTTTCCTCGGCGATCCGGTTTGCATTATCGCGGCGGAGACGCGCGAACAGCTTCGAGTCGCTAAGAAACTTATCAAAATGCAGGTGGAGGAACGCAAGCCGATCTTTTCGGTCGATGAAGCGATCGCGGCGAAGACTTTTATCGGGGTGAAGCGGACGATTGAATGCGGGGATGTGGATGCCACGATGGCGCAAGCGGAGCACACGCTGGCTGGCTCATTGGAGATTGGGGGACAGGAGCATTTCTATCTCGAGTCGCAGGCGGCCATCGCGATGCCCGGCGAGCATGGGCAGGTGATGATTCATTCGTCAACGCAGCATCCCAGCGAGGTGCAATCGCTCGTTGCGGAGATCATCGGCGTGTCGTTCAATCACGTGATTGTCATCTGCAAGCGCATGGGCGGGGGATTCGGCGGCAAGGAGACGCAGGCGGCGCAGCCGGCGGCGATGGTGGCGCTGGTGTCGCAGAAGACGCGCAGGCCCGCGCGCATCGTTTACAACAAAGATGACGACATGCGCTTCACCGGCAAGCGGCATCCGTTCAAAAGCTGGTGGAAGGTTGGATTCACGCGCGAGGGGCGCATCACCGCCCTTTCGATCGATCATTATTCCAACGGCGGATGCACGGCGGATTTGTCGCCGAGTGTGCTGGAGCGGGCGATGCTCCATACGGATAACGCATACTTTCTGCCGAACGCGCGGATCACCGGACAGGTTTGCCGGACGAATCTGCCGAGCAATACGGCGTTTCGTGGCTTCGGCGGGCCTCAGGGGGTGGCGAATATCGAGAATATCATCGAGGAAATCGCCAAGGTTCTGGGCATCGACGCGATGGAGATTCGGCGAAGGAATTGCTACGGCATCGGCGAGCGAAATATCGCTCCTTATGGGCAACTTGTGGAGAACAACACGCTGCCGCAGTTGTTTGATGAGCTTGGTGCGAAAAGCGATTATGAGCGGCGGCGAAAAGAGATCGATGAATTTAATGCTTCATCGCAAACGCAGCTTCGCGGGCTAGCGGTGACGGCGGTGAAGTTCGGCATCTCGTTCACCAAGCGCACGCTCAATCAGGCGAATGCACTGGTTAATATTTACACCGACGGCACGGTGATGGTCAGCACCGGCGGGACGGAGATGGGGCAGGGCGTGAATACGCGCGTGCGGCAGATCGTGGCGGACGAGTTGGGCGTGGAATATGACTCCGTGATCGTTGCGGCGACCAGCACGGAGAAAAATAACAACACCTCCCCCACCGCCGCCAGCAGCGGCACGGATTTGAACGGCGCGGCGGCGGCAGATGCGTGCGTGAAACTGCGAAACCGGCTTGCGGAATTTCTGGCGGGCAATGTTTTTGTGGATGCGAACGCGGGATTGTCGCCATCGCCGGAGTCGGTGCGGTTTGCGGATGGGATGGTATGGGATACGCGCAAGCCGCAACATCGAATGACGTTTGCGCAGGCGGTTTGCCGGGCGTATCTGGAGCGCGTGAGCCTGGGCGAGCGCGGGTTTTATGTCACGCCTGGCGTCGATTTCAATCGCGAGACGGGCAAGGGGCATCCGTTTTTGTATTACACGAACGGCGTGACGTGCAGCGAAGTGTTGATCGATCGATTCACCGGCGAGATGAAAGTCACGCGCGTCGATCTGATGATGGATCTGGGGAAAATGATCAACCCAGGCCTCGATCGCGGGCAGGCGGTGGGCGGATTTATTCAGGGAATGGGATGGGTGACGAACGAAGAGCTAAAGTACAACGCCAAAGGCGATTTGCTGAGCCATTCGCCGACGACATATAAAATTCCAAACATCGGCGATCTGCCGGAAACGTTTAACGTTTCATTTCTGGACAACCCAAATTGCAGCGTGAGCCTGAAGGGAAGCAAGGCGATGGGCGAGCCGCCGCTGCTGCTGGGGATCAGTGTCTGGGCGGCGGCGAAGAACGCGCTATCGTATCTCAGTGGCAAGGAAGCGGCGAAAATCAGCATCCCGGCGACGGGCGAACAGTTGCTGATGAAAATGACGGACTATGAAAAGGCGGCTGTGGGTAGTGACGCTCAGGTCTTTGCGAAGTGATCTCGCAAATCGGAAGAAATGCAACCGCGGAGACGCAGAGACGCGGAGGAAGACGCAGAGAAAACAGTAAAATTTAATTTTTAATATCAAAAATAATTTCTTCTCCGCATCTGTCTCCGCACCTCTGCGCCCCCCGCGTTTGTATTTATTTTTCTTTATGGGATCAACACAATCTTTCCCTTCGATCCATTGGCCATGATTTCTTCGTGGGCTTTCGAGGCTTCGGCGAGGGGATATTCCTGATCGACTATTGGGTTGAGGAAGCCTGCGAATAAGCCGGCACTGACGGCGGCGGTGGATTCGGCGCGTTCGGATTCGGTGCCCGGGGAGACGCCCAGAGCTTTACCGTGGGATTTCATGAGGTCGCGGGGGTCGATTTCGATTTTGCCGCGGCTGCCGATAATGGCAACTCTTCCTCGCTTGGCGAGAAGCGTCAAATCCTTTGCCAGATTTTTGTTGGCGAGCATTTCGCAGATGACGTCGACGCCTTTTCCATTTGTGATCTTCATGATCTCATCGAGATAGTCGGGCTGGGTGTGGTCGAGGACGTGGGAAGCGCCTTGATCCTTCACCAGCTTTCGGCCTTCTTCTGTGCCGCCGGTGCCGATGACGGTTAAGCCGCGCGATGAAGCGAGTTGGACGGCGGCGAGTCCGACGCCGCCGGTGGCGCCATGGACCAAAACCGTTTCTCCCGCGATGGCGGAAGCGACCTGGAAAAGTGCGTGGTAGGCGGTGATGTAGGGGACGTTGACGGCGGCGCCTTGCTGGAAGGATAGCTTGCCGGGCAGCGGAAAAACCTGGTTGGGATTGCAGAGGGTTTTTTGGGCGTAAGTTCCGAGCGAGACGTCGGCTGTGTTGCCGACCCAGACGCGGTCGCCGGGCTTGAAGCGATCGACCTCGCCGCCGACGGATTCGATCACACCCGCAGCGTCGGTGCCGGGCGTGTAGGGGAGCGGCGGTTTCAGTGGATAGGTGCCGGCGCGGATATAAGTTTCGACGGGATTGATGCCGACGGCGCGGAGGGAGACGAGAATTTGATTGGGCGCGGGTTTGGGGTCGGGGATTTCTTCGAGCTTCAGGACTTCGGGGCCGCCGAATTGGGGGACGCGGATGGCTTTCATGGTTTCCTTCCCGGATTGGCGGCTTGCGGTTTGGCAAAGGAGCGATTCTCGATTTGCTAAACCGCAAGCGGCCAAAATCATTTTGTGGCGGCCAGGGGCGTGATGCGGAAGTCTTGTTTTTGGTTTCTCCGCAGGACAGTCACGGTTGTTTCACGGCCCAATGCTTCGTCGGTCAGCAGTCGGTGCAGGGCGTCGATTTCTCCAATCGGCTTGCCGTCGAATTGGATGATCAGATCGCCGTCTTCAAGTCCCGCGCGGGAGGCAGGACTGGCCGGTTCGACGCCGGTGACAAGAACGGCTGATTCGACGAGCAGATTGTAATAGCGAACGACCTTTCGATGCAGCGGGACATTTTGGCCGGCAACACCGATGTAGCCGCGGGTGATTTTGCCATCGCGAATCAGCTTGGCGGCGACGAACTTGGCGGTGTTCGCGGGGATGGCGAAGCAAAGCCCTTGTGCGGGGAGAATGACGGCGGTGTTGACGCCGATGACTTCGCCGCGCGAGTTGACCAGCGGGCCGCCACTGTTTCCGGGATTCAATGCGGCGTCAGTTTGAATAACGCTGTCGATCAATCGACCCGAGGCGCTGCGAAATGTTCGCCCCATCGCGCTCACCACGCCGGCGGTGACGGTGGTTTGAAATCCGTAGGGATTGCCGATGGCGATCACGAGTTGGCCGACCTGCAAAGTCGAGGAATCGCCAAGCGCGACGGGGGATAAACCCGAAGCGTCGGCGCGGATGACGGCGATGTCGGTTTCGGGATCGTCGCCGATGATTCTCGCCTCGTGACGCGCGCCGTCGGAAAAGACGACGTGAATTTGTGACGCATCATGCACGACGTGGCTATTGGTGACGATGAAGCCATCGGGCGTGATGACGAACCCCGAGCCGCTGCCGTGGGCCGGGCGACCAGCCGCGTTGGGGCGGTTCTGAGTGATTTCGATGTTCACCACCGACGGACTCACCTCGCGAACGACCTGCGTGACAGCGCGGGAATAGGCGTCGAGGAGTTCGCCGTCATCGACAAGGGGAATCGCCTGCGATGGTTTTAATTCGGTTTCAGTATCGCTGCTGACAAGATCGAGGATGCGGTTCATAGCTCCATTCCTTGTTAGAACGACTAATTGTAGGCGCGGTGGGCAACATAAAGCCGCGACCCGTGGTCGCGAGGGGACGGCGACCAATGGTCGCCGCTTTATATTTTGGGGGTGGAGGTGGTGGTTAATGGCGTGAGTTGCTCTTTGCGCCGTAGCTGACCGCAGGCGGCGTCGATGTCGCGGCCGCGGCTTTTGCGGACGTGGGCGTTCACGCCGTTGTTTCTGAGGATCGCCTGGAAGTTCATGACGTCGTCGGCATGGGGGCGTTGGAATGGCAGGCCGGCGACTTCGTTGTAGCGGATAAGGTTCACGTTGGCGCGAAGCGTGCTGCACACCTGCGCAAGTTCCCGGGCGTGCTCGGGGCGGTCGTTCACGCCGGCGAGCAGGATGTATTCCAGCGTGATCTCGCGGCCGGTGCGATCGAAATAAAACCTGGCGGCGTCGAGAATCTCTTCAATCGAAAAATGCTGCGCCCAGGGAATAAGCTGGCGGCGCAAACCTTCGTTGGGGGCATGCAGCGAGATGGCGAGGTTCAGGGGCAAGTCTTCTTCAGCGAGTTCCCGCATTTTGAGCGGCACGCCGACGGTCGAGACGGTGATCTTCCGGCCGCCGATGTTCAGGCA
>DATAPK010000310.1:0-2724 GCA_036265245.1 Tepidisphaeraceae bacterium
CGCATCAAACGCCTCCACCTGCCCCCATTGAAATCGGGCCATTGCCATCGCCATATCAGTGTAGGGAGCCGTCAGCTCGGGTTCTTCGCTGATGAATTTAATGATGCTGCGACCAAGGTTCCGCAGGAGGCCCGAACGCGAGGGGTATCGCGTGAGATACGCGCGGGAAAAAGCGTTGAATCGATCCTGCCCGAGGATGGCTGCAAGTCCCGGATAGTCCTCGTACATGATGTCAATCAGGCGAAACCAATACTGGCGATTGTAGATTTCGATGCGCTCGAATGAATTGAGTCGATCGTTGGGCTTGACGAAATCGCTGACGACTTCGGACATGGGCTGTCCACTGGGGGCAATCTTCTGCATCATCCAGTCGTCGGTCAAGGGCGCCATGACGGCTTTTGCAAAGCGCGCCTGAACGTCCATCAACGCCGCCAGATCGCTTTTGGGTCGGCGCGAATCAGACGACCGCGAGCGCGCCGGCTTTTTTGGCGCCGCGGCGCGCCGCTTCCCGTTTGTTGACCGCGGCGAGATATTTTCGGGCTTTGAGCGCTTCACCATGAACCTCGTCGAAAGACGGGATTTTTGCATCCCATTCCAGCAGCGTCGCCGTCGGGCCGCATAACTCAATCGCACGGGCATACAGCTTCCACACCGGATCGAGCACAGGATGGTCGTGCGTGTCGAGAATATATCGCTCAAACTTCGAATGCCCGGCCAGATGAATTTGCGCGACCCGATCATGCGGCACGTTATTCACATAGTCGAGCGGATTGAATGTGTGATTCTGGCTCGAAACGTAAATGTTGTTCACATCGAGCAGGATGCCGCAATCGGCCCGCTCGGCCACTTCGCTGAGGAATTCCCATTCGCTCATTTCTGAAAGATGGAATTCGGCATAGCTACTGACATTTTCAACAATCACGGGAACTTCGACAAAATCCTGCACAGCGCGGATGCGCTCCGCGGTGCTCTTGGCGGCGGCGAAAGTATACGGCATTGGCAGAAGATCGTGGGTGTATGACCCATCGACGCTGCCCCAGCACAAGTGATCGGACAGGAACGGAGTGTTGGTTCGCTTCACCAGCCGCTTGAGCTTTTTCAAATGCTCGCGGCTCAGTGGATCGGTCGATCCGAAGTACATCGATACGCCGTGCTGCACCACTTGGTATTGCTCGAGAATTCTGTCGAGGATTTCCAGTGGGCGTCCGGCGTCGATCATGTAGTTTTCGGAGATGATTTCAAACCAGTCAACGACCGGTTTTTTATCCAGAATATGGTTGTAATGCGGCACGCGGAGGCCAATGCCGATGCCAAGGTTGGTGAAGCCGTTGAAGCGATTGGCGGCCATAACATTTGCCTCAGCACTGTAATTTCATGAACGGGATAAAAACGACTCAGGCCCGGCGCATTGCCGGGCCCGAGCCTGCTCTTCGGCATCAAAGACTCATCCGTGGCAGCCGCCCTGACCCTTGCAGGCATTCTGGCCCTTGCAAGCATGGTCTGCGGTCTTGCAATTGCCCTGGCCCTTGCAGGCATTCTGGCCCTTGCAATTGTGCGCAGCGGTCATTCCGCCGCCGCCAGCGCCGGCATCATCGTGATGACAACCAGCCACAAGCGCGCCCGCTCCACCGATCAATCCGACGATCGCCGCCGAAGCAGCCATAGACGCAATACGTGACTTCCCGATCATAACAAGCTCCTCTTGGTCAGGGAGATCGGCCGAAGGGCCACACCGAACGGCGACCCGCCGCAGGTGGAGATCTCCAAGCGACGGACGTTACGCCCGCGCCCAGTTGTCTGAATTACTATAAGCATCGCACCATAATTCTGTAACCACTTTTTCTGACACTTTGCATCTTCATTGCTTAAGATGCATTAATGCCACACAAGGTCACACTTCTATCGCAAGGTTCCGGAATCGCAATTGCCCTGTTCGGGGCAGTCGCGATGGGATTGTGCGGCTGTGCCCACCACGATTCAACAAATTATTCCGATTCACGTTCATTTCCGATCACAAATACGCCTTCCCCCGGCTATCGGATTTTTCATCTGGCCGTGGCGGGCGGTGTCATTGACCTCGAGACACCTGTTTCCGGGCTCCAAGCCACCGATGCGGAGTTACAAACGTGGGTTCTCGACGCTGCCCGGGCCGTTGGCACCTATTTCGGCCACTTTCCGATCCCTCGTGTCCACATCATCATTGCGGCCGGCGGTCATGGGGATGACCCCGAGGGGGTCACGACCGACGACGACATCACGGTGCGAATCCGAAGCGATTTTGGCAAGGCCGACATGAAGCGCGATTGGGTCATGACCCACGAAATGTTTCATCTTGCCTTTCCAGATATGGACGACCAATACATCTGGATTCGCGAAGGCCTCGCCAGCTATCTCGAGCCGCTGGCGCGTTCCCGCGTTGGCCAGCTCTCAAGCGAGCAAGTATGGAGCGAGTGGGTCGAGGGAATGCCGCAGGGCCAGCCCGAGCCGGGCGATATGGGCCTGAACCACACCCACACTTGGGGAAGAACGTATTGGGGCGGCTCAATTTTCTGTCTGCTGGCAGACCTGAGAATCCGCGAACAGACGCAAAACCATCGCAGTCTCGATGATGCAATGCGGGCAATCCTCACTCATGGGGGCAACCGCCTGGCCCACTGGCCGATGGACAAGGTTATAAGCATCGGCGACGAGGCGACCGGCACAAATGTCCTGCGCGATCTTTAC
>DATAPK010000311.1:0-18416 GCA_036265245.1 Tepidisphaeraceae bacterium
CGGCGATGGCGTCTCCAACGGAAGCGTCTCGGTCTCCGCCGGCACGTCGCAGATGATGACACTGTCGATCGGTGGCAATGGCCCGGCCAGCGGAGAAAATGTCACCGTCAACGGCGGAAAGCTCTATGTCTACGACACCACAACCATCGGCGATCAAAACAACGCCGCGTTGGTCTTGAACAGCGGCACGCTCAATTCCTACGCGATCCAACTCGGCAACACCGTATTTGGCGCAAGCACCACGACCTACACCGGCTCGCTCACCATCAACGGCGGCGTCGTCGAAACGTCCAACATCGCACTGGGCGGCGGATCGCCGGGCGCGTGGACGACGGGTGGGTCGATCATCTTCAACGCTGGAACCATCAGCGCCATCGGAACACTTAGCGTCAACGCACCCATTTCCCTGGGCGGCAACGTCAATATCGACACCAACGGCAACGCTGGAACCCTCAGTGGCAATATCACCGGCACCGGCAGCATCACGAAGTGGGACACCGGCGCGGCCACGCTTTCGGGCAACAACACCATCACTGGCAGCCTCTGCGTTCGCGGCGGAACGTTGAACCTCAGCGGCACTAACAGCATCAGCAACGGCGTCTTCATGATCGGCGGCTCGGTGGGCATCACCACAGACGCCAACCTCGGCGGCACAACCACACCGATCTCGTTTCAAGGCGGATTGCTCCGCATCAACGGCAACTCACTCAGCAATATCGATTCGCACGCTGTCAATTGGTCCACCTTCAATGGCGGATTCGAAATTGCCAGCGCCAGCAACACCTTTACCGTCGCTTCAACCGTCAGCGGCAATGGTTCGATGTCCAAGAGCGGGCCTGGCTTGTTGATTCTGACAGCGAGCAATTCCTACACCGGCGGGACGACGCTCAGCGCCGGTGAGCTGGGCATCAGCGACGTCAACAACATCGGCGGCGCGGGCAGGACCCTCACCTTCGCCGGCGGCGAGCTTCGCGTCCTGGGAACATCGCTTGCCAACCTCGACAACATGAATGTCAACTGGCCGAGCTTTAACGGCGCCATCGACGTCAACGATCCCAACAATACTTTTGCCATCAATTCCGTCATCGGCGGCAGCGGCGGGCTGATCAAGGATGGCCCGGGAACGCTCCTGCTGAATGCAGCCAACACCTTCACCGGCAACACCATCATCAACGCCGGCGTGCTCAAACTCGGCAACGCACTGGCGATCCAGAACAGCACACTCAATTTCCCCGGCACCGGCGGCGCGCTCGACTTGAACGGATTCAGCCTGAACATCGGCGGCATCGCAGGCAGCGGCGGGTTTGATCTGGGCGGCGGCGTACTGACCGTTGGCGACAACAATGTCAGCACCACCTTCGCCGGCGTGATCAGTGATACCGTCGGCGGTGGCAAGCTCGTCAAGGTCGGCACAGGAAACCTCACACTCACCGGAGCCAGCTCTTACGCGCTCAATATCGTCGTCAACGGTGGCGGCGGGATCGGGGCCACCGGCAATGTCGCCGCTTCGGGCAACACCCCCTTCGGCACCAAAAGCGCCGGCGTCGTGCTCGACGGCGGCAAACTCGTTGACACCGGCTCAAGCAACATCGCCTGGGATCGTCTCTTCACCCTCGGCCCCGGCGGCGGAACGCTGGAAGCGAATTCCCCGCATTTCGTCTTCAATTCAACCGGCACCGTGCCGTTTTCCAGCACCGGCAATTCCACGCTCACTCTTTCGGGATCAAACGTCGACAACGAACTGAAGTTCAAGCTCGCTGATCCGACCGGCGGCAAGCTTGCACTCAACAAAGTCGGCTCCGGACGATGGATTCTCACTGTCGGATCTTCACAAGCATGGACCTACAGCGGCGACACGACCATCAACGGCGGCACGCTGATCATGAACAGCAGCAACGCCATTCTGCCTTTTGGCGCCGGCAAGGGAAATCTGGTGATCACCAGCGGAACGTTCAGCATGAACGGCCGCAGCAATGTTCAGATCAACGGCCTCAATGGCCCGGGAACCGTTGTCAGCGGCACCAATTTCACGATCGGCAACGGCGACGCGAACGGGGCATTCTCCGGTCATATCAATTCGGTTACCGGCATTACGAAAACCGGCGCGGGATTGCAGGTCTTTAGCGGCTCAAACGGATACAGCGGCGCCACCGCCATCAACGGCGGAATTCTTCAATTCAATGTGGCCACTGCGATCGGTGGAAGCGGCGCAAGCGTGACCGTCGCCAGCGGTGCTGCCGCTGCCGCGGGATATGCGATGGATCAGACTTTTCTTAATCGCATCGTCACCACATCGTCCGGTGCTGCGGTGCTCGCCGCCAACAGCGGCAACGCGCTGAGCCTCAGCAGCTTTGCCAATCTCTCCCTCGGTAGTGTTGGCAGTGTCGCTCTCACCGGCGCGCTGACTCCCAACGGAACCAACTACCGCTTAGGCGGCGGGACTGGAACGTTGTCTCTGCCAAACGCCAGCGCCCTCACGGGCGCTCGCACGGTGCAAATCGTTTCTGGCGGAGCCATTCTCCTAGCCAACACCGAAAACTACACCGGCGACACCACCGTCAATAGCGGCGCGATTCTGTCGCTCGGGGTAACCAACGCCCTTCCGTTTGGCTCGGGCAACGGAAATCTCAATCTCTCTGGCACGCTCAACCTGGGGAATAACAACACCACCCTCGACGGGCTGAACGGAGCCGGCTCCATCAACCAAGGCGGAACCAGTGCCCGCTCGCTGACCATCGGCGCGAATAACGCCAACGGAAATTTCTCGGGCATCCTCAGCGGCGGAACGAGCTTCAATGTCCTGAAGACCGGCTCGGGATCACAGTCGCTGACCGGCTCCAACACCTGGGGTGGCGGAACCACCGTCAACGCCGGAACGCTCGTTCTCAACAACACCAACGACGGCTCGGTCAACATCGGCGGCGGAGCGCTCGTGATCTCCGCCAAGGCCAACTCAATGACTCCCGCCGGCACCAGCGTCGTGCCGAGCGTTTCCATCACCAGCGGCCAACTCGATCTGACCAATAATGGTTTTGTTATCGACTACACTCCAGGCAATTCTCCCGCGACAAACGTGCAGCAGATGGTTCAAAGCGGCGCGATCACCAGCAGCTTGGGCGATTCCACGCATCATGTCGGGTTTGCCGAAAGCAGCACGATTGGCGTGGGCACCGGCTTCGGCGGTGCAACACTTGATGGGACTTCGATCGCCATGCGTCTCACCGTCGATGGGGATGCGAATCTGGACGGGACGGTAAATATCTCTGACTTCAACCAACTCGCAGCCAACTTCGGCGGCACCGGGCAGATCTGGGGCGGCGGGGATTTTAATAACGACGGCGTCGTCAATCTGCTGGATCTGAACGCGTTGGCGACCGAGTTCGGGCAGACAGCGCCGGCGCCGCTTCCATCGCTGGGGTCGCTGGTTCCGGAACCGGCAAGCGGCGCGATGCTGATCGGATTGATGTTTGCCGCGCGCCGGCGGCGATCAAATCGGCACGGATGAGGCCCTGACTTACTTCGGAATTTTTCTATTCCCAGCCCATGTTTTTGGCGTGCCCCCCAGGATTTTCCGGCCTTGAAACGACCCGCGTACACAGTCAATGCGAGTTCCGCGGCAGTAAACCCCGGTCTTGGCGCATCGACTCCGAATACGTCCGGAGTGAATCCGAATACGTGAGAAGCGAAGCCGAAGTAAGCGGCATCGACGCCAGCGCTGCGGGGATTAACGCCATCGTGCTCGGCGACGACGCCGGGGAAGCAGGAGTTGACGCCCGCGCCATCGGCGTGCATCCCGTCGTTGTCGGCGCCAACGCCGCACGTGTGGGAGTCGATGCGCAATCCGACAAGTACGCGGGCTCGGAGTTCATCCCTGTCTGCTTCTGCGATACATCGCCGGGGGCACGCCCGTGATCAGTCGAAACTGCCGCGAGAAAAAATAAACATCCCGATATCCCAGTTGCATCGCGATCGATTTGATCGGCTGATCTTCTTCACCAAGCAGGCGCTTGGCTTCGGCGATGCGGCATTGCAGGACATATTGATGCGGCGTGGTGCCGGTGGCGGTTCTGAACCGGCGGCGCAGGGTGCTCGCGGTCATTCCCAATCGTTCGGCGAGTGTCTCGTAATCTGGCTCGCCGCCGGTACTGAAATCGTGAAGCCGATCGATGACAGTCTTGAGCCAGGGCTGATGCTCAGGTGAGCGTGCCCGCGCTTCTGCCAGGTCGAGAAGAATTGCTTCCAATCCAAGAATGGCTCGCAGTTGGCTGATGCGATCCGTTTTGCGACTGAGTTCGAGCACGGAATCGAATCGCGCGTCGAATTCAACGCCGGCGGGCGCGGGTTGCGGCGGCACGGGAAAAAGCCCCTCGGCAATCCATCGGGCAACCAATGGGCCACGGAAGGCGATGTACCGATGCGCCCACGCCTTGCGCCCACGCGCTACATGGAAGGAAATCCGTGGGCCGGGATAGCATGACCAGAGGTTTTTCCCCGCAAGCAGTTGCTTTCGCGGGCCGATGGATAGCTCGACCGCGCCGGCGGCCATGTATTGGAGGGTTTGATAGTCATCGAACGTTTTGTCCACGCGATGAGTGCATCGCGGCACGAATTCGCCGAAAAGAAAGGTGAGATCGTCGCCAAGCATTTGCGCGTATTGTGCAAAAGTGCGGCGGAGAATCCATTGCCGCCTTAAAGCTTCGGATATATTCTCCTCGTTTAGCCCGCGAGTTCGCTCGCGGTCCTTTCACCGCGGGCAACCTCGCGGAAGACTCGGCGGAGCATCACTTGGCTGAAATCCAATATCCCAAAATCAGGCATTTCAAGGATATCGGTGCATTCCGTGCCCAGGTCACATCGCTTGGATTGAAGCTGCCGCTGAACGATCAGATTCTCTCCGCCCAGCAAAATAGTCCAATGGCCCAGCCGCTGGATGTTGGCGGATTCGTCGTTGGCAACCGCTGGTGCGTGCATCCGATGGAAGGATGGGATGGCACAACCACCGGCGAGCCGAGCGAACACACGATCCGCCGCTGGGATCATTTTGGCCGAAGCGGATGCAAGCTCATCTGGGGCGGCGAAGCATTCTGCGTGCAGAGCGACGGGCGCGCGAACACAAACCAAATTGGTATCGTCGATGGCGATGTGGCGCGGGCAGAAAAAGGGGCGCGCACACTCTTCCAAACCTGCGTCGATGCGCATCGCGAGGTGATGGGAAAGACCGATGATCTGCTGCTTGGTCTTCAACTCACCCACTCGGGTCGATTCTGTCGGCCTTTCGATAAAAAAAAGCTCGAACCCAAAATCGCCTACCACCATCCGATCCTCGACGCGAAATTCGGGATCGATCCGAAGGATGATTCGGTTGTTATCTCAGATGACTACATCGCCCGCGTGATTGAGAATTATATCATCGCCGCCAAGCTCGCGCAGCGGGTTGGATTTCAGTTTGTGGATGTGAAAGCGTGTCACGGATATCTGGGCCACGAGATGCTGAGTGCTTTCACGCGCCCCGGAAAATACGGCGGCAGCCTGGAAAATCGCACGCGATTTGCGAGAGAGATTATTCAGGGGATTCAAGCAGAATGCCCAGGGATGATGATTGGCGTGCGGCTCAGTGTGTTCGATCACCCCCCTTTCAAACCTGATCCCACCCGCGGCGGAAACGGCAAACTCGGGCCAGGCATTCCGGAAGAATTTAAACATCTCATTCCTTACGTTTACGGCTTCGGCTGCAATCAAAATAACCCGCTGGAGATGGATCTGTCCGAGCCGATCGAGTTCATCAACGCGCTTGCCAAGCTCGGCGTGCGATTGATCAACGCGAGTTGTTGTTCGCCTTATTACAACCCGCATTATCAGCGTCCGGCGATGTTTCCGCCGAGCGATGGATATCAGCCGCCGGAAGACCCACTGGTGGGTGTGGCGAGACAAATCGAGGCGACGCGAGTTTTGAAGGAGAACTGTCGCGATAGTTTTCTGGTCGGCACGGGTTATACCTATCTTCAGGAATATCTGCCGCATGTGGCGCAGGCGGCGGTGCAGGAAGGATGGACGGATTTTGTAGGCCTGGGAAGAATGGTGCTGAGCTATTGGGAAATCGCCGCCGACACCCTTGCGGGCCGCGCCGTTCACACGAAAAAGATTTGCCGCACCTTCAGCGATTGCACGACAGCGCCGCGAAATGGTTTGATCAGCGGCTGTTTCCCCCTCGACCCGCATTACAAAGAGCATCCAGTGCATGTCGAGTTGAAGCAGAAGAAAGATGCTCTCCGCAAATCACTCACGGTAGTTCAATAGCGATGAAGATTGACGAATCCATCCGCCCTGCCGATTTGAGCAAGCCGCTCGATCGATTGTTTTCAATCGCCGGGCAAAAAGTCGCCGATTTGGATCGATCGTGGGACGTCTCTCGCGGGACGCCGGTCTTTACCGTGCAAGGCAAATACACCACTCGCGGCTGGACGGAATGGACACAGGGATTTCAGTATGGCTGCGCGATTCTGACGTTCGATGCGACGGATCAAAAGGCGCTGCTGGAGTTGGGCCGCGAGCGAACGCGTCAGCGGATGACGCCGCACGTGACACATATCGGCGTGCACGATCATGGGTTCAACAATCTCTCCACTTACGGCAACCTTCGCCGGCTCATGCGCGAAGGCAGACTCCAAAATAATCCGTGGGAAATGGAATTTTACGAGCTGGCGATCAAAGCCAGCGGCGCCGTGCAGGCGGCGCGATGGTCGAACACGCAGGATGGCCTGGGTTACGTTTACAGCTTCAACGGCCCGCACTCGCTCTTCGTCGATACCATGCGGACGATTCGCATCCTTGGCTTAGCGCATCAGCTCGGCCATGCGCTGATGGGCGAGAACGATGAGAAGATCAATCTGCTGCAACGTGCGATAACACACGCTCGCGCGACTGCAAAATACATCGTCTTCGACGGCCAAAGCACTCAAACCTACGACGTGCGTGGGCGAACGTGTCACGAGGCGGTATTCAACCGCAACGACGGACGATTTCGTTGTCGCAGCTCGCAGCAGGGATATTCGCCCTTCAGCACCTGGACGCGCGGCTTGGCGTGGGCGATGCTCGGTTTCGCCGAGCAGTTGGAATTTTATCGCGCGTTGCCCGCCGGGCAGATGGACGCGACCGTCGTAGATGCGATTCAGAAAGCGGCAATCGATACTTGCGATCATTACATCGATGATTGCTCCACAACCGACGGCATTACCTATTGGGATGACGGCGCGCCAGGATTGGCGAAGATGGAAGGCTGGCGTGACCGCGCCGCCGATCCGTTCAATGAGTTTGAGCCGGTCGATTCATCCGCCAGTGCGATCGCCGCTCAGGGACTGCTGCGGCTGGGCAAATATTTGAATCAGCCGCGATATTCGCAGGCGGGGCTTTCGATCGCGCGATCGCTTTTGAGTGATCCCTACCTTTCAACCGACCCACAACATCAGGGTTTGCTGTTGCATTCGGTCTATCACCGGCCCAACAATTGGGACTACATTCCGCCCGGCCGAAAAATCCCCTGCGGCGAATCCTCCATGTGGGGGGATTACCACTTGCTCGAGCTCGGCGTTTATCTCCAACGGCAAATTCGCGGCGAACCTTATCTGGCGTTTTTCGATGCGTGACCGATTCTGTTGTAGCTGCGACGCCAATAGTGTCCGGCACTCGCGATTGAATTTTAACACGATTTTGACTTGCGCCTTGTGCCTGTGCATGGTTTGATGCGGGGCATGTCGCCAAGCAGCGGCTCCCTCGCCCGCCCAACACCGGCCGCGTTGATGCTGCACGCCAATAACCCGTTCCTTCCGCACGCCTGCCCATGAAAATCACAACATCTCCAAACACTCCGCCCAGCTAACCAACCTTCGCTACTGTGCCGGACACATTGGCGTCGCGGCTACAGAAAAGCCACATGTTCTTGCCCTGCCGATTAAACAACATCGGCCCAAAATTCCGTTACACGGCAAAGAAAACGTGGTACAAGGCCGGTGCTGGCTGGAGGATTGAGATGCGACCATGTGCGCGCCGATATGCGATGGCTGGGGCAGGTCTGCTGCTTGCGCTGCTTTGGGCAACGCCCGTGCTTGCAACCGACTATTACGTCTCAACCACCGGCAGCGACATCGGGCCGGGAACGCTGGCGCAACCATTCGCCAGCGTGGCCAAAGCTCAGGCGGCAGCGGGGTCGGGTGACACCGTCTATCTGCGCGGCGGCACCTACTCCAACTTCACCGTTGCCGCCACCGACGCCACCTATCAATATGTCCTCAACTTCACCAAGAGCAACATCAAATACCTGGCCTATCCAGGCGACACCCGCCCGGTTCTTAATTTTTCTAACATCACGACCACGACCACTGACCCGAATAATCCGCTGCGCGTTTGCGGCATCCAAATCACCGGGTCGAACAACACCTTTCAGGGAATCGATGTCACCGGAGTGCAGGCCGGCACTCTGAAGCAAGCCGACAATTGGCGAATCACCGGCAACGGAAACACGCTCAACCAGATCGCCACCCACGACGATCAAGGCAACGGCATGTACTTCCTGTCACACGCATCGAACAACCTGGTCGTCAACTGCGATTCATACAACCTCGTCGGCGTGAACGGAATCTCCGCGGGAAACACCGACGGTTTCGGCTGTCACTCGCAGGGCTCAGGCAATGTCTTCAGAGGAGACCGCTCCTGGGCCAACAGCGATGACGGCTTCGACTGCATCACCAATCCTGGCGGCGGAGTCGTGTTCGATCACTGCTGGGCCTACAACAATGGACGCTTGGACGGAAACAAAAACGGCTTCAAGATCGGCGGCTTCGGCGACACCGGCGGATCGTTCCCCGTGCCGGCGCCCGTGCATACGGTCGAGTTCTGTCTGTCCGCCGACAACGGCGCCAACGGCTTTTATGCCAATCATCAACCCGGCCAAGCCGCCAACTGGTACAACAACACCGCCTTCAGCAACTCCGCCGCCAACTTCAACATGCTCGAAGCGATCGACACCAGCCCAGCCAACGGCAGCGTGCCCGGCACGCGCGAAGTCCTACACAACAATCTGGCGTTCATGGGAACGGGCACTTCCAATCTCAACGAAACCGGCCCCATGATCTCCAACAACTGGTTTACCCTGCCCGTCACCGTGAACTCCGCCGATTTCCAAAGCCTCGACGCCAGCCAGATGACCCTGCCCCGCAAGGCCGATGGCAGCCTGCCTGACATCACCTTCATGCACCTGAAGCCCGGCAGCGACCTGATCGACACCGGCCTCAATGTGGGTTTGCCATACATCGGCGCCGCGCCGGACCTTGGCGCATTTGAAGTCCCCGAGCCATGCACAGCGGCGATCTTCTCGCTATTCTCAACATTCGCAGCGCTGCGACGCAGCCGCCCTTAGGGCAATGAGCAAACATCTCTTCACGATCCGCAGGAGTCTTCGATGCACAAAACGCCAACTCTCACAACCCTGATCGCTGTAACCCTCCTGATGTTTTCATCCAGGATCGCCAGAGCCAAAGAGCCCGCGACCCTGCCAAGCGCAAGCCCGGCTCCAATTCTCGCCGCGGCCCGTTTAATTGGGTCTCGACCGGCCCGATCATCCAAGCCAAGGCTGACCCGCAGCATCCCCTTAATGCCATAAAAGATCCCTCGGTGGTTCGCTACAACGGTTTGTGGCACATCTTCGCCTCCAGCGTCACCAAAGCTGGCGCTTACAGTATGGTCTATCTGAGCTTCGCCGATTGGAAGGACGCCGCCGCGGCGCCGCAATACTATCTGGATACGAACCCCAATCTGGCCGGGTATCACTGTGCGCCGCAGGTGTTTTATTTCGCGCCGCAAAAGCTCTGGTACATGATCGCCGTATCACAGCAGCCGATGTATTCCACGACCACCGACATCTCCAAGCCGGAGACTTGGACCAAGCCCCAGAACTTCTTCGCCCAGCAACCCAAATCGGTGGTAGAGGGCTGGCTGGATTACTGGGTGATCTGCGACGACACGCACGCGTATCTATTCTTCACCGACGACCATGGCCGCTTCTTCCGCAGCCGCACCGCGCTCGCGGATTTTCCAAAAGGCTTTGACGAGCCGGTGGTCGCGTTGCAAGAGAAGGAGCCTCGCGAACTTTTTGAAGGCAGTTGCACCTACCGCATCAAAGGGACGACCCAGTATCTCACCCTGATTGAAGCCGCAAACGAACGCTGGAAGCGCTACTACAAAGCCTTCATCGCCGACCATCTCGACGGCCCGTGGCGCCCCCTCGCCGCCGAATGGGGCAACTCCTTCGCCGACGCCACGCGCATCCACATGCAAGATGGCTCCAAACTTTGGACCGAAGACATCAGCCACGGCGAGTTGCTGCGCGATGGCTACGACCAGATCCTGACGATCGATCCAGCCAACCTCGCCCTCCTCTACCAAGGCCTCGTTGTGGGCGAAAATAATGGAAAGACCTACAACCAACTTCGCTGGCAACTGGGATTGTTACGCCGCGAGAAATAAACAAGGACAGAAAACAAACGGAACTCCACTTCTTGTACACGAACTCAGGACAGGCCGGCCCGATTGTTGGTTGCGAACGGCTCTAAGGTCTGTTGAATTCGTGTCATCCATTGGATAGCTGCATGATGCTCGGATGAATTTTTTTACACTACACGATGGCGCACGGTGCGCTGCTGATTGCGCCCCGAGGGGTGGGCGTTCATTGCCAAGCGCTGGGGACATCGTGCGATATCCTCCTCACCGAGTGCGCAGCGCATCTCACTTTCTGCTGAGCGCAGGTGAAGGCGTCCGCAGCGCAATGCGCGCCTCCGATCCACTCCGCACGCGTTCCGCTTCGCTCCGGGCGCGCGCCGCTTCGAAGCGCACTCCATGCTAAAACTGGCGCAACGGGGAAATTGCGATGAAAACGCAACAAAAACCGCCGAGCAAGCAACCGGCCAACAGATTCGCTTGGGGCAATCCGCTGCGGGCGCGATGAAGGCAAGTCGAGTACCGGTCGTCTGTCGCAAGAGACTCGGAGGATTGTTGAAGTCCTACCATAGAAAGGAGGCTGCGTGATGCACGAATGACTTTTCCCCCAAGAGACGCTCGTTAAAATTGATGCGTGCCCCCCTTCCCCCTTTCGTGCAGCAGCCGGCGGAACGCCAATGAAACTCTTCGTGCGCAAAGTATCATTTTTCCAAGTGAAGAGCTACGTCCCCTTCGATCTGATCAGATGCGAGGCAGCGTTCCGAAAGCCAACATCACGTGATTTCAAAATCCTCAAACATGATCCTTGCTTACAAAATGATCTTGCCAATTCGAACCAGAGCGTGCGTGGGGAACATCCTCAATGTCTGTAGGGCGAGTTACCTGGCCAATATCTGTTTCAGGATAGCTGAGTCCCCATGCGACTGCTAATCGGTGAAAATTCTCGTCAGTTATGTCGGTTCCTCCTTCAAGCTGACGCGGCTTGGATAGCGCCAGCACGTTAATGTCAGATCGATAGTTTGCCTTCATAATCTTAGACATCTCGTTAATGGCTGCGCGATACACCGCCAGCCGCGAACCTCCCCCGGCAAGAAAGATTGGAAGTTGGGTATTCCATCGTGGCGAATGAGGATCGCGGAATCTCATGAGATCAAGGACCGTGGTGGCGAGCATTTTACGACCGCATTGCTGGCCGTTTTCATCGGCGTTACAGGGATCTCCGTATCGTCACGATGAGTTCGGCCAAATCAATTGAGGCGAATTGGTTCATCGCCGCCGTTTGCGGGTCCTCAGTAATCCTCCTATCAGCGCCAGTGTGGCCAAACTTGTCGGCTCGGGAACCAATGCGCCAAGAGCGGGCTGGCTGGATAAGGTCTGTCCGTAATTGGTGGCGATGGCGTTGAGGTCTAGGAGGTTGACCACGCCGTCGTAGTTGAAGTCGCCATTCACCCAAACCCGATTGGTGGAGCTGAATGCGCCGGCCAAGGCGTTGAAGTCGAGCAGGTTGACCGTGCCGTTGAGGTCGGCGTCGCCAGAGAGGGCATAGGTTGCGCGGACCTGGCCGCCGCCTGCATCGTTGTAGCCGACCGCGTGATTGCCGGCGGCCATCGACGTGTAGATCGAGCCGCTTTGGAGCAGAGAGCGCATCCCCGCCGGTGTGGTGTTGGTGAGCAGGGTGTTGTTGGCCAGATCCAGCTTCGACGTCGGATTGATGCTCAGGCTATCGATCTGAAGCACGTTGGGCGTCGAGCCGGCATGCGCGGTCATGCTTGCGTTTGAAGTCCCTTGCAGCGCAAGCCCGGCCATGTGGCTGGAATTGCCAAACGCGATGGCACCTGCGCTTTGGACGGTCACGGTTGACTGATAGGTGACGCTGCCGGTTCCGGTTTGGGTGATGCTCTTACCGGAGTTGACCGTCACGGGGTTGGAAATAACCAGGTTCGCTCCGCCGGCGACGTTGAAGTTTGTATTGCTGGCAATCGTGATCGGCAGCGAGAACTTGTGCGTTCCAGCCTGCACGTCGATCAACGCGGAACTGGTGCCGGTGTTTTGAAGGGTCAACGCACCCGCGCCGGAAATCACATACGTGTTGGTGTTGTTGAACCGCATCGTGCCAACAGTTACGCCGGCATCGGTGAAGATCGTGTGCGGTGCGGTGAGCGCGCTGAAAAAGTCGGCCTCGGCGCCCACGGCATTGGGGATGGTGGCGGTGCTCCAGTTGTTCGCAACGTTCCAATCGCCAGAGCCGGCAATATTCCATGTCGGAGAAGGAGCGACTTCGCCATCGTAGGTCAGTCGAATGTTGTCGAAGTTTGCCTGCTGGTGCAGCCCGGCCTGCGTTTGCTTGAGGACGATGATCAAATCCCCGCTCACCGAGGCGGAACTTGTGAAGTTCAATGTGTTGTCGGCCAATACACCTTCGGCTGGCGTCACATCGAGCAAGCCCAATTGTGTGCCGCTGACGGCAAACGTGCCCGAGGCGCCCACGCCCAGCGTTCCAGTGCTGGGAATCGGATTGGCTCCGTTCCACAAAGAAAGCTGTGCCATCGGGGAGCTGTTGCCCTGCCCCGTGCCGCCATAACTGTTTGTCCCGGGCCCGGCGACGGAGACGGTGAGGTGATAATTTTTGCTCGCCAGCAGCGTGCCGACATCCTGATAGAGATAACTGCCTTCGCCGTTAACCCAGCCATCCTGACTTCCGGTTGCGCCGCTAGTGATTCCCCCGTTTGCCAGAGTTTGAACGCCGGCATCTTTGTCGCCGGGGTTGTTTGAATCGAAGAAATAGCCCCAGCCCCAGAAATTGGCGTTGCTCGGGTTATTGATGGCAGCGTTAAAGTCATCCGTAAATCCGCCCGTAACCGGCGTCTCGAATGAGAAGTTCTTGACTATGACACCTTGGACGGGCGAGACATACACTGCCATGAGCCCCGTCACCGCTGCCAACGATATAACCCTCGCCGAATTGCGCATTCCCATACACTTACCTCCAGAGAAATGTCCGAGAGACCCAATCGAGGCACTTCCGCTACCGCGCCTCAAAGTAGAAACGGACCAAGGCTCAAAAATTGGACAACAATTTCTCACCGCTTCTCTGTCTACATCGCAATCGCGCTGTGCAGAGAAGCGCCGTCCCGAGCAGCAGCCCCACCGCTTGGGGTTCTGGAACATTCGCCAGATTTACTGCCGTCGCCCATTGCTCCGAGAATCCAGACGGGAGCTGGGCGAGTTCGTTGGCCGACAGGGGTTGATCGTAATTCCTCGCCAGCAGGGTCAAATCATCCAGATTCACAAGGCCGGCAGGGTCATAATTGAAATTGCCAGTGGACCAATCGTTGTCACCGGTTTCAAAATGCGTGGCAACATCGAGCAGGTCTTCAAAATTAACAACCCCATTTAAGTCAGCATCTCCCGCCAGAGTGCACTTCACGACGAGCTGCCCGCCTTGCTGGATGTATCCAATTGCGAGATGCCGCGGGTCAGCGGCCGCGATACTGGAGTTGATGCCCGCGCCATCCCACCGTCCACCGTTGTAGCCGCTCGCCAGGGCCGACTGCACGCGCTGTCGGAGTGCGCTATCTGAGGAATTCAGCACGATGGCGTTATCCGTAATATCAATTGCGCCGGATCCCAGGGCGAGGTTGTTCACCTGCAAAGTCGCCGTCGTGCCGGCTTTTAAATTCAATTTTGAGCTTCCCTCCAGCAGCAGCGCGTCGGCACTGGTGGGTTGGGACAACGCAACGCTCGCGCCGGATTCCACCGTCACCGTTGACTGATAAACAACCGTGCCGGACCCGGTTTGCGTCAAGGTTGATCCTGCCGCCACGGTGAGCGGATCAGAAACGATGAACGTCGCGCCGGCGGAGACGTTGAAGACCGTGTTCGTGGCCAGCCGCGTCGGCAAATCCAGTTGCTGCGTGCCAAGCTGAACGACCACCTGCGCGGTGCCCGAAGGCGCGCTCAGGGTTAGGGAGCCCGCGCCGGTGAGCACGTAGCCGTTGCCATTGCCGAAGACCAGCTTGCCCAATGTAATCGGCACATCGCTGAAGACGGTACCGTGAGCCATCAAGGCGGTCATGAGATCGGCTTCAGCGCCCGCGGCGTTGGGGATTGTGCCGGTGGACCAATTGCCGGCCGTGTTCCAGTTGCCCGAGGACATACTTACCCACGTCGGCGAGGGAAGAACCCCGGTCGCCGGACCGATCAAGTACACTCCCGAACCATGGGATGGCAGGGTCGCCGATAATCCACCCGCCATGTCTCCCAGAACAGCGCCGCTCCAAAGATCCGTCACGCTGTAGCTTCCCGCCGCCAGCCCAAGCGCGCTGAAGTTTGTGCTGACGGAGGTGCTGGTGCTGCCGGCATTAAATAGACCGACATATCGGCTGTTTGCTGAACCCGGCAAGTCGGCCCGCCACACGATTTTGTTGTTGGAGCTGGAGACCTGCTGGTTGTTGGTGCTGTTCTGATCGATTGCCAGCACCGATGGATTGGTGAGCAGCGATTTGGTGAATGGCACAGAATCCAGGCTGGGCAAATCGCTGCCGATGATGAGCGGCGAACGGATCATGGACCAAAGTGAAATGACCGTGCGCTGTTCATCGTTGGTGAGCGCGCTGGTGGTGTTGTGTCCGTCGGGAGGCCTGAGGAATTTACCGAGGGGGAGCATGTCGGCGTCCGGCCAATGGCCGGCGCCGCGGTATGGCGTCCATTGGTTTGCCAGGCTGAAAATCTGGCTGACATCGGACCAGTTGTCCCACATGTCGTTTGTCATGCGCCACATGTTGGCGTTGGCAACCAGATGGTTAGCCTGCGCGATCGGTGCAGGCCCGGGAGAAAGGCTCAGGACCATCGGCCGGCCGGTGGCGTTGATCGCCTGGCGCACGCCGTTGATTTCCTGCGTGTGATAGGTCGTGCTGAGCATGTCATCGACCTTCACAAAATCCACGCCCCAACCGGCGTACATGCCGTAGAGCGAGTTTTCGTACGCCTGCGCGCCCGTCGTGAGGGACGTTGAATTGGCGGTTTGCAGGCCGTACATCTGGTTCAGCCACGGCGTGGTGCTGGAGGTGTTGGCCACCTGGCTTGCCGTTGCGCCAGCGCCGCCGAAGACGGGCGTGTTGGCGGTGACCGCCTGTCGCGGGATTCCGCGCATCACGTGAAGACCAAATTTCAGTCCAAGGCTATGGACATAGTCAATCAATGAATTGAGCCCAATGAAGTTGCCGCTGGAGTCGTAGGCAGATGGGAAGCGACTTGGATCGGGAATCAATCGCCCGAAGCCGTCCATCGACAGCACCGGCGAATAAACCCCATTGGAGAAGGTTTGATTCAACGCTCCTGATCCGGTGTCGCCCGTTGAACGGTATGGATACGACCAGCAATAATCGAGCGTGACGTACTGATAGCCATATTGCTTGAGATTGGCCGCCATGTACGCGGCGTTGGCGCGGAACTGGTCTTCAGTGACCAGTCCGCCGTAGGAGTCGTAGCTGTTCCACCCCATCGGCGGAGTCTGGGCAACTTGGCCAAATGACAGCGTTGTGCAAGCTGCCAAGGCAGCCAGTGCCACCGAAGCGTGAACGGGACGCGAGGAAAAAAAGCGACGCAACATAAGCACATCTCGACGGTGTTTGAACCTGATGCAAAGAAAGATTCGAATTGGCCGGAGGTGCAGTTAAGCACCTCCGGCCGGCAAGGATATCGTCACATCGATCCCTAGCGGAGGGACAGGACCGACGATAACGACTCCATTGGATTTCAGCTTTTCAGAGAGCGCCGCCTGAAGAACATTCCCGCCGCCGCGCCGGCGAAAAGCATGCCCGAGGCCGGCTCAGGAGTTGCACTGAGTCGCACATTGTCGAAGTTCGCCTGGCGCTGCGCCGTTGAGGCATCCGCTGTTTGTGTCAGCACGATCAACAAATCTTTGCCTGAATCCGCGCCCAGGGCGGAATACGACGTGCTGAAATCGTGGAACGCGTTATCCGATTGCACCGGCGCATTGACGAAGGCGAGTTCCTGCGTCGTGGCAAACCACGTTCCCCACGCGGTGTCGTTCACCGGCTGCGTGCCGCCCGGCGGCGCGGCGGTAATCTCGTTAATCACCGCATTGCCCGGGCTGCCACCATTGGGAACGCTGTACAGAGACATCCTTCCGGTGGCTCCAATACCGAAGCCGCTTCGATTCGCATACGCCACCGTGAGGTTGTACTGCGTACCTGCCGCCCCGATCGGGCCGACATCCTGCAACAAAAACTGCGGTGTGTTGTTGTTGCCGGAGCTAGGCCCGTTGTTGATGTAGCCGGAATCGTTTCCGTCGCCGGTTCCCAATGTCATGCCGTTGCCGGTGATCGACTGGTTTCCGGTGGTGGTGCCCGTCGTGTTTGTAGGGCCGACGTACGTCCAGTCGTTCGCGGTGCTGGTCATCGTTGCGCCGCTGTGTGCCGGGAACATATTGGCGATCGGAGCAAACCCGCCGGTTTGCGGATTCTCGAAAGAAAAGTTAACCACCGGAACGGAAACCGCGCGAGCGGCCCCCGAAAACAATGCGCCGGCGGCCACCACCGCTGCGCAGACAGAAGAGCGTAAGCATTTTCTCGCTCCCATAACAGCCTCCTACAGATGTGTGCCGCCAACCTTGAGGCGGCATCGAGTTGCGGCCTGCTGAACTCGCGACGGCACTCGCCGCCGCGGGCAGACCTGCCGATATTTTTCAAGACGTGCGTCGTCCGGGACGCTGCCAACACAATCAGTTTCCAAGTTGAATCTGCGGATCTAGCCACAGCACCCAATCGTCATTGATATCGTCGCCGCCATCCGTCGTGGCCAGGCTCATGAATCGATCCGTTTTTTGCAGGGGCACATCGATCGTGAAGACACCATCCTGATTTGTGAACTGCCGTCTTTCCTGACGAACTTTGCCGTCCACGATGACATAAACGTCTGCGCGAGGATTGAAGCCCGTTTCATTCAAGGTGCCGTTCACGTAGCTGTTGCCCACGGTGCAATGGAACCGCGCCAATGAGCGGCCTGGGTAGAGTCTGCGAATGTTGGCGAGATTGAAGGTCAACCCGCCGTTGCTGTGGATGCAGAGGATGCCGTGTGGCAGTTGGGAATAATCAACGCCCGCGATGTCCGTGCGAATCGCCGGCGAGTGAAACCAGGGGATCGCTCCGCCGGTCCAAATATGGTTCACAATAATGCCCGTGGTGGCGGGAAAAGAGAAAAGATCCCGGGCCGAATCGATCAATGTGGGCCCGCGAGAGCCGTTAGGAACAAAGACGCCATCGATGACTGGCAGACCGGCGATGCGATGGAACGACTTTTCAGCCGAACGTGCTCCGACTGGTTTGAGTTCCCCATATTTGCCCGTGACCGGATCGAGAGCCTCGCCGCGACGATGGGTGCTGCCATCACCACCGCAGACCAAGTCAACCACATCGAGTTGGCTCACATCGCTGGACAAACGCGTGATGAACCTCTGCGGCATGGCGCCCCCTTGGTCGAGAGTGACGGTGCCGCCAGCCAAGCTTGCCGCCTTGCCGGCGGAGAGCATCAGCGGCTGGGCCGTTGGGCCGGTTGTCGGTCCATTGGTCATCGGCGCGGCAGCGGACGAATGAACAACAGCTTGGACGGCGCCTTCAAAAACATCCACCTGTGTCGTTCCATCCGGTTGAACGGCAACGCCAAACCGCGTTCCCAAATCGGTCATCACACCGCTGGGCGTTCTCACCACGAATCCGCCGCCGGGTACGTTTGCGGCAACGTTCCCGTGGCCGAGAAATAACTCGCGGCGCGAGGCGAGTTCGATAAACGCCGGGCCTTCGATGATGGTTTCCCCGCCCGCAGCCCAATCAAGCTTCACGCATCCGCTACGCAGGCGCAAGGAGGCGCCGAGGGGCACCTTTCCGGATTCTGGAGGCCCTGCTCCT
>DATAPK010000312.1:0-3614 GCA_036265245.1 Tepidisphaeraceae bacterium
AATCACCAGTTAACGGGCTTATTCGATGCTGGGTTGCAGGTGGCTTGTTTGCTGTCGTGGTGATTTCCTGGGTGATGAGCTTTGCCGTGACTTACGGGGTGAGGCTGGCGGCTGGACGTGATTACTCGCTGCTTTGCGAACGTGGTGAGATTCAATTTCGCATTGAAACAACCAAGTGGAGCATGATCAGCGCTAATGGACAGAAAACGCTTGGGCAAGGGAATCCTCTGGATGCAACGCCACACTGGCCAGTGCATCTCATCTTTAACTCTGCGGGCCCCGTGTACACCTTTTCGCCATGGAGACCTTATCAAAGAGGGGATTTCGCTCAACTCGATCATATGCAGATGATCGAAGGGCATCAGTTCAGATTGAGCCGGCTCGCCGAAGTATGGATTGTGCCGTGTTGGCTAATAGTAATAGCCATGGGAATCTACTTGTTCTGGATGGTTCGACGTGAAGTTCACGCAAGACGATTCAAGTTGGGAGTCTGCCCAGATTGTGGATATGACCTGCGCGCGACACCCGACCGATGCCCTGAATGTGGAAGACGAACGACAGCGGCTGGACTATAGTTTCGAACATATGAGGGACATCGTTTTGAAGCTTCAAATCTTTCCACTCCTCTTCGTCGCATTGATGAATCTTTTGGTGGCGACGCATGCGTCGGCTCAGACGACTCAAGCTTCGAGATTGGTTGTGGATCGCGACGGGGTGAAGTCGCTGATGAAGCGCGTGATGAAGTTTCAGGTCAAAGCATACGCCGACAATCCGAAGGTGAACTGGCAGGCGGGGGCGTTTTGGGCGGGGGTGATGGCGGCGGATCAGGCGACGGGGGATGCGGCATTTCATGACGCGGCCAAAGCCTGGGGCGAAGCGGTTGGTTGGCGATTGAATGTGGGATCGTACACGCTTCATTCTGATTCAATTGCGGTGGGGCAGGCGTATCTGGATTTGTTTGCGAAGGATCAGAAGGGCGAAATGATCGGAGCGCTCAAGCCGCAGATGGAGAAATTTCTGAATGTGAAAACGGTTGGGCCTCAGGATGTGGGAAAGGCGTCGCATGTTCTGAACGATTCGCCCTATATTGGCCGGAATGTCTGGTGGTGGTGCGACGCGCTGTTCATGGCGCCGCCGACGTTCGCGAAGATGTCGCAGGTGACGGGCGATCAACGCTGGCTGGATTTGATGCACCTGCTTTACTGGGACGCGGTCGATTTTCTTTACGATCCGGATGAGAAGCTGTTTTACCGGGATGCAACATTTTTTTTTGACCGAAGGAAAACGCCCAGTGGAAAAAAAGTGTTTTGGAGCCGAGGCAACGGGTGGGTTTATGCGGGGATTATTCGCACGCTGGATGCGATGCCGAAGGATGATTCGCATCGGCAGAAATATGTCGATTTATTCAAACAGATGACGACGGCGGTTGTGAAATGCCAGGGCGAGGATGGCATGTGGCGGCCGTGCATGAACGATCCGGAGTGGTTTACGACACCGGAGAGCAGCGGGACGGGATTTTTCTGTTATGGGCTGCTGGCGGGGATCAATCGCGGGTATTTGGATCGCGAGACCTATCTGCCGAAAGCGCTGCATGCTTGGGAAGGGCTAACATCGCACTTGGATGGGGATGGATTGCTGGGCTATGCGCAGAGAGAAGGCGCGGGGCCGGCGAGAACATCGGAATATACCTTTCGCGATTTCGCGAACGGCGCGTTTCTGCTGGCGGGGAGCGAGCTTTATAAACTGAACCTCACGGCGAAGGATGTTTCGTCGCTAAAGGAACGCAATTAGGTGTTCAGGAGAGTTGTGCTTAAAAGTGCCAACCCACGCCCAGTAAGAATTTGATATCATTTTTATCCGCGTTGGGGGCGGGGGTGGAGTCGCGGTCATATTGGATTTTGAATTCGGCGAACATGTTTTGGATCATCGTTGCGCGGATGCCGGCGTCGGAATGCAGGTTGTAATCGCTGGGATCATCAAAGGCGGGAAGCCATTCGATGTCGCCGAAGAGGGTGACGGCGTTGTTGAGCTTTTTGTCGACATGGCCGGCAAGACGGAGCGCGATGTGGCTGTCATCGCCGCCCGGATCGTATTCCTCAAAGACATAACTGACGCCGGCTTCACCCGAGAGATTGAAGGTGGGGGTTTCGACGAACTGATATCCCAGCCCCACGCCGGGCGCGACGCGATAGGTGAGGTCAGCGATACGGTCGTGGTCGTAACGAACCATGCCGTAGCCGTAGAATTTGGCGTCGAAGAATTTATCGTATTTTCCGAGGGCGAAGAGATTATCGGTGGAGGTGTTTGATTCGCCGGTGGTGGTGTCGCGATCCCGCCCATACGAATAGCCGGCGCCGATGGTGAAGCGGTCGTCCTGGACGGGATTGTCGCGGCGAAGGACGGCATCGAGACTGATGCCCAGGTTCTCAGAATGCGTGTTGCCGCGTGCCAGGCTGCCGTTGACGACGAGCGCGCCGGTCCATTTTTGTGCAGGGGGATTGATCTGGTTGATCTGGCCGGCGGGAATATCGCCGTTGCCTTCGACGGTGGTCTTTTCTGCATCTGCGGCGGTGACCTTGCCCTGAATTTGTTTGCGGTCGGTCAGTTGGATCGTGGCGGGTTCGTCTGTTGTGTAGGACTTGACGTTGGCCATGTCGATCATCAGATCGCCGAGAGCGGTCGAGGTGAATTTCATTTTTCCGCCGGCGATATTGGCGATGGTGCCGGTGATTCGGTCGCCGTTGGAAAGAACCACTTCATCGGCGTGGGCGATTGAAACGAACGAAATAGCAGCGACGAGCGTGCAGATTGATTTGCGCAACATGAAACGAGTCCCTCTGGCGATTGTTTTGCTGGATGAATCTGAATTTATCGGGTCTTGAGAATGTCACGAATTTCCGTGAGCAGAACCTCTTGTGTGCTGGGCGGCGGCGGTGGGGCGGCGGCTTCCTGCTTCTCGAAGCGCTTCTTGGCCATGTTCATCACTTTGACCACCATAAAGACAGAGAGCGCCACGATGAGGAAATTGATCAGGGTTGTAATAAAGTTTCCGTAAGCGATGACGGCACCGAGCTTTTTGGCTTCTTCAAGCGGAAGGCGAGCGCTGGAACTGAGGGCCGCGAGCGCTCCGCCTGCGGAACCAGAAGGCTGGGTTGCGGCCACAGCCATGTTCTGCTGGTCTATATTGTCAGACAGAGAGATATATAGATTTTTGAAATCAACATTTCCGATGAGTTTGCCAATCGGGGGCATCAGAATGTCGTTGACAACAGACTGTGTCACCGTATTAAAGGCGGCGCCAATGACCACGCCAACCGCGAGATCAATCATATTCCCTTTTAACGCGAACTCGCGGAATTCAGAAATAATGCCCATGGCTGAAGAACCTCGTTGAATACGTCCGCAATGCTACAGAGAATAGAGATGAGAGAGCAAAAATTTTGACCGCAGCGAACAGAATGTCTTATCTTGTGGAAGTGAACCAGATTCGCCTACGAAATTATATGCCGTTTTTGTGCAACAAATCGAGAATTGGGTTCGGCTGGCTTGTAGCGATGGTGTTGTTGACGGGGTGTGCCAACGAAAAGCCGCCGCTGATCCCGCCGGCGCAGTTG
>DATAPK010000313.1:0-1670 GCA_036265245.1 Tepidisphaeraceae bacterium
GTCACGATCGCGCTCACTGCCTGGTTCGCGAAGGTGTTCACACTTCGCTACTACCTCGTCGCGAACGTGCTTCTTTTCCTGCTGTTCAGCGCGCTGTGCGGAATCTCAACGAGCTTGAGTCAAATGATCGTGTTCCGCGCCAGCCAGGGATTTACCGGCGGCGTTTTCATTCCCATGGCGCTGACTGTCATTGTAAGCACAATGCCTAAAAATCTTTTACCCGTCGGCCAGGCAATGTTCGGGATGACCGCTACGCTTGCGCCCGCAATTGGTCCGGCGCTGGGCGGCTGGCTCACGGACCGCTTCGGATGGGAATGGAATTTTTATGTCAACTTCATTCCAGGGGCGGTCATGCTGGCGTCGATTCTGTATGGCATTGACAAACAATCGATGAAGCTTCGTGAACTCCGTACCGGGGATTGGTGGGGAATTCTCTGCATGGCCATCGGACTCGGTTCACTTGTCGCTATGCTGGAGGAAGGCCAGCGAAAGGATTGGTTTGGAAGCCCATTCATTTGCAACTGCGCGATTCTGGCTACGATCTTCGTTCCACTTTTCGTTATCATCGAACTCGTCCGGGAAAAACCTTTCGTGAATCTACGTCTGCTGGCGTGTCGCAATCTGGCCTTCACGTCCATCATCGCTTTTGGACTCGGTCTGGCCCTTTACGGTACTATTTTTCTGATCCCCCTTTATCTCAGTACCGTTCAGGGCTACAGCCCGCTGCAGATCGGTGAAGTGCTCGTCTGGGTGGGCTTGCCTCAGTTTCTGATCTTCCCGTTTTTGCCATTGTTAATGAAACGGTTCGATCAACGCCTGCTTGTTTGTTGTGGCTGTCTCATTTTCGCCGTGAGCTGTTACATGAACATCAGCATGAGCTTTGATTACGCTGGCGATCAGCTCCGGCTGGCCAATATCGTGCGCGCATTCGGTCAACCTTTTACGATCGTGCCGATAACTGGTCTTGCAGTGGCAACCCTAGCCGCAAAAGATGCCGGAAGCGGTTCCGCTATCTTCAACATCTTCCGCAACATCGGCGGCAGTTTCGGCATCGCGATTCTTTCCACGCTGGTCACGCGCCGTGAACAATTTCACGATCTTCGCATTGGCGAACTGGTCACGGTTTATTCGCCGGCGACGCAGGCGCGACTCGCCGCGGTGCAGGAGAATTTCGTAAACAAAGGCTTTGATGCGCCAACTGCGCTCAAGCAATCATACGCTGTGATCAAGTCACTCGTTACCCGCGAGGCGTTCGTCATGGCGTTCAACGACGCCTTCCTTGTTATCTCCGTTACTCTGCTCGTCTGTGCCGTCGCCATCTGGTTCTCCAAACCCTCCCGCGCGGAGGAAGCGCATTCGTCGGCTGGCTGAAGACGTTATTCAAGCAATCGATCCGTAATCCAAAACGCGAGGGCGTAGCAAACAAAGATCGATAATCCACCGCCGATTCCGGCCATAACAGCCTGGCGCCACGAACCCCGTCGGAGGGTTCCCGCAAGCAACGCGAATACGATCGCAATTCCGAATTCGCCCAGAACGATGTACCACGGCGTAAACGAAATCATGCGGCACCGGCCGTATTGCCACCAATGAATCCTGCGCGCCATCTCCTCGTAAAACGGAATATTGACTGCACCAAGTAACCCGATCATGAGTAAGCCAATCTTGCC
>DATAPK010000314.1:0-8488 GCA_036265245.1 Tepidisphaeraceae bacterium
CCCAACTTTCTTAATCGCCTCTTTTCTCCAAATCGGGCTCGTCGTCTGCCACGGTACATCCAATTTCAAAAACCGATCCAGATCATCCTCTTCTGTCTTCACATTCCACAACAACTGCGTATCCCCTGCCGTATTCCGAAAAAGCTGACACGGAAAAACCGCAAAATCCAACTCCGGATGCGCCTTCACAACTTCAACACGATCCGCCAGGCAGTAGGGGGCCAGCAAATCATCCGAATCCAGATAAATCACAAACTCCCCGCGCGCATTCTCCACGCCCAAATTCCTCGCCGCCGGCGCCCCCGTCTTCTCCGTCATCGCAATAAACCGAATCCGCGAATCCCGAATCCCCGCCTGCCTGGTCTGCTCCCCCGTCTCATCCTTGGAATGATCATCAACAACAATCGCTTCCCAATTGTCGTACGTTTGACCGCGAACCGAATCCAGCGTCTCCCGCAGCAGGGCCGCCCGATCGCGCGTAGGAATCACAATCGAAATAAGCGGCCGCGACGCATTCATCGGATATGATTTTGATCGAAACTAACAGAAATCTCGACTTGCGACCTTCGTCATTCGGATTTCGTCATTCATTGGTCATTCTGGTTTGGTCATTCGGATTTTAATCCCGCCACTGGCACGGCAGCAAAATCGCACTCTGCCTCTGCTTCGGCAGCTTCCCCGTCCCAAAATAATCCGCGAAGATCACATTCATCTTCCCCGCCCGATCCACGCGCTCCAGTTCCTTGTATCCATCCGACACAACCAGCTCGATATGATACTCGCCCGGCGATAGCGCCAAGCTCGGCACCGTGCAAGCCATCTTCTTCTTCCCATCCGCCGTCGCCCGAAACGTCATGTTGTTCTGATACAGCGAATGAAACAGCACCACCCGCTGATTCTTCTCATTATAAAGCGCCACCGCGCACTGCAGATCGCCAGGATCTTTGAGATTTTCCATCTCCACCTCAAACGTCACCGGCTGCCCGCACGAAATCACATTCGTCTCTTGCTTGCCGTTCGAAACCGTCAGCCCCGTAAAAATCGGCGGCCTCGGTTTGTTCTGCGTCCGTGCCCGCTCCACCAGCGGCAGGTTCCCATTCTCATCCACCATCCCCAGATACTGCTTGATCCCTTCCTCCACGGTCAGTCGCTCGCCCGCCATTCCCTTCTTCATCAGCATCACGCTCGTGCAAAGCCCCGCGATCGCGTCCATCGAGTGGCTCACGAAAATAATCGTCCGCCCCGTCTGCTTCACCACATCGTTCATCTTCCCCAGGCATTTCTTCTGAAACGACGCATCACCCACCGCCAGCACTTCATCCACAATCATGATTTCCGGATCAAGATGCGCCGCCACGCTGAACGCCAGCCGCACATACATCCCCGAGCTATACCGCTTCACCGGCGTATCCAGAAACTGCGACACCTCCGCAAATTCCACAATCTGATCGAATTTCTTTTTGATCTCCGCCCGCTTCATCCCCAAAATCGCGCCGTTCAAAAAGATATTTTCTCGCCCCGTCAGTTCCGGATGAAATCCCGTCCCCACTTCCAGCAGCGAGCTCACTCGCCCGCGCATCCGAATCTCCCCATCCGTCGGCTCGGTAATGCGCGACAACACCTTCAGCAGCGTCGATTTCCCCGCCCCGTTTCGCCCGATCAATCCCAGCACTTCCCCTTCCTGCACCTCAAAATTCACATCCCGCAACGCCCAAAACGTATCCTCGCTCTCGCCCCAATTCTCACTATATTTCCGCATCCGCTTGAACGGCGTGCGCAGCGTCTGCATCAGCGTCTCGCGAAAATCCATCCGCGACTGCGCCAGCCCAAGCCGATACGCCTTGCTCACCCCTCGACCTGTTATCACCGTTCGCTTCATAATCGTTTACTAAACAACATCTTTTCAGACGCCGGGTCTAAGGTACTCCGAAGACCCGGATTCAATCCTGCGATCACGCAATATCCGCAAACCGCCGCTCCGCCCGCTTGAAGTAAAACAACCCAAAGAAAAACAAAAACAAAATCTCCAGCGTCGCCAAACTCAACGCGAAAAAGTTCCACGGATCGCCGATGATCGCCGACCGATATCCGCTGATCACCCCATAAATCGGATTGATCGCCAGCCAGTTCTCATGCTCGCCAAAAATCCGCGGCGGATACATCGCACCGCTCAGCCACATCAGAATCTGTGCCAGAAACGGAATCAAAAACCGCATATCGCGGAAGATGATCGTCAACGCGCTCAGCAGCAACGCCAATCCCAATCCCCCCAGGATCGTCAACAACAGCAGCGGCACCAGCGCCCAAACCTGATGCGATACATGAAACGCCCAGTTCGGGTCCTTGTTAAACATGTACATCGCGATCATTCCAATAAACACCACGCCCGACAGCGCCATATCAATCAGCGCGCTTCCCACAACCGCCGTGGGCATAAACAATCGCGGCATATAGATTTTGGAAAGAAGATTCTGCTGACTCACCAGCGACATGCCCCCGCCCACGATCGATGCCTGGAAAAACAACCACGGCAGCATCCCCGCATAAACGAAAATCGCGTACGGAATCAACCTCGCCGACTCCACTTCACTCTTATCCGCCACGGTCGCCGCCCCCGTCTTCGGCTTAACCGTCCAGGTCTCCGCGTCGTGCGTCACCGCCCCTGTTACAACCGTCCCATCCTTTTTCATCACCGATGTCGCCGTCGGCGTCCCCTCCACATCCTTCGCCGCCACGATCTGATCCGTGCCGTCCGATAAATGAATCGTATATCGCTCCGGCAGCACTCCCACGCCGCCGCTCAGCGTCTGTCCGGTCTTCAGCGTCACCGATCCGTTCACCTTGCTGTCAAACCCCGCCGCCTTACCAATGACCGTAAAAAGAGTTACGCTGATCAGCGGCACGAAAATCGCCCACGCCACCCCAAGAATCGCCTGCTTATATTTCACCTTCACATCGCGCCAAATCAGGAAAACCAGCAGCTCGCGGTGGCTGATCAGCTCTCGCCAATCCACCGCAATCCACCCCTTGCGCGCCTTGATGACGAGGTCCGCCTCACCCGGCTGCTCCATCCCCGGCTCGGTCACTTCTGACGAAACCGGGCGAACTTCGGTCGCGGACACACTCATAGCATCTCACCCACTATCAATGACTTAGCTCAATTGCGATCGCAATCAGCCGCACGTCCCAGAACAACTTCGCGGATCATACAGGCCGGGCATTCTACGCGCTCGCCGCCGGGCTGTCAGCCCCACGCCGCTCGCAGAAAAACCATCCTAACATGACTGCTTTATCGGTTAATTAACCAACCCGCTCGCATCGAATCAATTTGATACGGTGTAAGAATAATTACGCGAAAACCCCAAAAATGATTCATACATCGACCTCCGACAAAATGACCGAATCCCAATGACCCAACCCTTTCGGATTTAGGTCATTGGGATTTTGTTGGTCATTGGCCCTTGGCCCTTCCTGAAACCGCCGGCTCACGCCGCCTTCAGCGAAAACGCCGGGCTATAAACCGGGCTTCCCGCCGGCAGGATCTTCACGCCCACCGATCCCTTGCCCACCGCAACCTTGATGTCCGCGCCGATGATCGTGTTATCCCCCGTCACCGTCACGTCATCCACCAGCCGCGTTCCATACTGCGGCCAACTCGTGTACATCCCTTCCGCCTGGATCGCGATCCCCGCCCCGTTCTTCACGTGGATCGTGTTGTCGTCGATCATCGCATGGTTCGTGCCATGGTCGATCTCCAGCCGGCTTTCATCCGTGAAGTTGAACGTGTTGTTCTCGATCCGCACCCAATTCAACCGATCGTTGATATTCGTCGGCTTCAACCCATCCGCCTCACCCAGCGGCCCAATCTCCACGCGCCCGTCGTTGCACACGTTGCCATACACATACGCATAGTTGCCCCAGTGAACAGTGATCGTCTGCTTCGAAATATCCGACGGATTGTCTCCGCCAGGGTTGGTCATATTCGTGAAATTGTTGTACGCGATCAACACGCGATCCGTTCCATCCACGCGAATGCAATGCTCGCATGTCGAATTCGCAACCGTGTTCCCAATGTAAACCTGGTCTGAACCCTGGCAATAAGCCATGTAGCTGCGCAGTCCTTCCGGATCAGGCGCGTCGCATTCCTGCATCAACACGCCCGTCGGTTTGCGATTGGTATTCATCCCGTAACCGATATTCAGAATCGTGCATTGATACGCCGTAATGTTCGTCCCGCCCGCGGCAATGGCATCCGGCATCCCCACCTTGCCATAATCGTGGCTATACACCGAATCGAATGTGAGATTCTCAAATGTCACATCCCTCGCCCCCCCCGTCGTGGAGAAGATCGCTGAATAATTTCTCGCCCCCGCAAACATCATGATCGGCTTCGCGCCGCTGCCATAAGACCCGATCACCACATTCGTGCCGCTGATCGTCGCCCCGGCCGTCATGCTAAACGTGTCGCCACTGTTGAACAGCACCTCGGTGTTGTTTCCCACCATGCTCATCGCCTTGGCAAACGTCTTCACCGCGCTCTGCGGCGACAAACCCGTCGCCGAGTCCGATCCGTCGTTGCTCACGTAAATCACTTTGCGATTGCTCGCCGCCACCGTGACATTCCGCGTCGTCACCGACGTCTTCCCATCTTCGTTCGTGATCGTCAGCGTGATCGTGTAAGTGCCCGGCTGCTGATATAAGTGCGCCGCGTTCCACCCCACAAGCTGATTGTATTTCGATCCCGGATCGCCGAAATCCCACTGGAATTTCGACGTCAAAACCGTTCCCGCATTCACATCCGAGCTCAGCCCGTTCACCTGCACCGCATGATCCACGTTGATCGAGCTTTCCATCACCGTGATCACGCCCGCCGGCGCACCCGCGCCTTGTGTCGGCGTCGGTGTGGGATCAGGCGTCGGGTCAGGCGCCGTGCTGCCGCCCGATCCAGAACCAGAACCCGAGTCCGACCCAGAACCCGAACTCGATCCCGAACCAGAGCTTGAACCAGAGCCGGAACCCGAGTCCGATCCAGAGCCCGAATCAGAACCCGATCCCGAGTTGGAACCCGAGCCCGAATCCGACCCCGAACCAGAGTTGCTTTGCGACTCGCTGACATTCAACGTCAGCGTCACCGTCGCCCCCGACGTTCCCGCGCCGTCCGCGCCGCTAAACGTCGTCGCCGTAACCGTGTGCCCGCCCACCGTCGGCGTCCACCCGTAATAATTCCCGTTGTTATCCGTGTCGAACGAATACGGAGCCTGGTTCTCCGTCGAATATCGCCCGTTCGCGTCGTATCCAAACACCACGCTACCCGTGAACGTGCCGTCAAAATTCGCCTTGATATTCAAATTCTTCGTCGGCAGCGTCGACAGGTCGATCGACATCGACCCCGTTACGTTCTCATATCCCGCGATCGCCTGATTCGTATCCGCATTGATCAGCGTAAAGCTGCTCACCGTCGCCACCACTATCGGCGTCGTCGATGATCCATCCAATCCATTACCCGTCGCCCCTCCATTCCCCGGCAGGGGCGCTTCACTCCCCGCCTTCGGCCCCGCGTTCGTCACTACGTCTCCGACACTGGTATGCACCGCGTCATTCTTTTCAATCCCATCCGCGTGATCTTTTCCGACGCCAAGCGTAATGCGGTCCGCCCCAAGCCCGCTATGCACGGTGTCATCGCCGCTACTACCATCGACGATATCCCGCCCGCGCCCGTCGATGAGTAAATCGCTACCATTGCCGCCTTCGATGCGATCGTTGCCACTGCCGCCTTCAAGCGTGTCATTCCCGTTCCCTCCGTCAAGCCAATCTTTACCAGCCCCTGCATTAACGTTGTCATCCCCATTGCCTGCCGAGATCCGATCGTTCCCCGAGCCCGTCACGATCGTGTCATTCCCATCGCCCGCCTTCACCAGCACCGGAATGCGCACGCCCTGATCCACCACAATGGTGTCATCCTTCGCGCCGCCATAAATCCTGATTTGTCGGACCTTCGAAACCGCGACCTTCTCGCTCGATCCCTGATCCGTCACCGCCCACACCTTGTGCTTGGCAGTATGGATCGAAACCTGATTTGCTGAGTTCGCATTCCCCGCCACGACCAGGACGCCTTCGGTGAGAGTCACCGTCGACATCATCTGCCGGCCCTCGAGGGTTTCCAGGATTGCTTTCCCGATAATCTCTCGTGTCCTAATGCTCATACGATTGGTTTCGGGGAGATTCCATCATCGCTGAGCCGGACTTCACTCAATTTAGTAGCTTTTTCGCTCCCCCCGCGACTCCCGAAACCTCACCCACCGCACCGCCCATTCATCTTCACGTCCAGTAAAAAAACCCGCATCAGTTGTGATATGAAAGTAAAAGCGCGAAAACCACAGCACCCCGCTTGCCGTTTAGCAATTCCAACGACTCAACTTTGAGCACCAGCGACACCCACCGAATGGAGCAGTGCACTTCTCAATTCCAAATACCGAAACTCAAACCCCGTCCCCACCAATCGATCCACCCTCGCCCGACGTCCGGTAAGCGCCAGCACCGCCTCCGTCCTCAAAACAAAACACCCCACCCTCACCAACCACCCCGGCACCGCCGGACTCCAAGGCCGCCGCAAAGCCCTGCGAAGCTCCCGCATCAATTCCGCATTCGTCACCGGATTCGGCGTCGCAATGTTATAGGTCCCCTCCATCCCCTCATCCTCAATCGCTCGCATCACGATCCCCACCAGATCATCAATATGAATCCAACTGATATATTGCCGCCCGCTCCCCGCCGCGCCCCCCAGGAAGCATCGCACCATCTTAGATAGCATCCCCAGCACGCCGCCCCCACGTCCCAAAACAAAACCCATCCGCATCAACACCCGCCTCGTCCCCGGCGTCGCCGCCTCCTCAAACGCCCGCTCCCATTTCATCGCCGTCAATGGCGGAATCCCCTCACCTGCCTCGGTTGTTTCATCACACCACACATCCCCCCGATCCCCATAAATCGCCGTCGTCGACGCCTGAATCAAAACCCTCGGCTTAACCTTCGCCCTCGCAACCGCCTCTCCCATCACCCTCACCGCCTCCACCCGCGACTCATCAATCTCCCGCAAATTCTTTTGGGTGTAGCGGCAATTCACATTCTTCCCCGCCAGATTCACCACCGCCTCCGCCCCATCCACCAACCCCGCCCATTCCCCAACCGTTCTCCCATCCCACTCCTCTGCTCTCCCCGCGCCCCTCCATCTCGCTGGCGACCTCGTCAACACAACCACCTCCGTCCCGCGCGCGACCGCCACCTCCGCGATCGCGCGCCCAATGAACCCGCTTCCGCCTGCAAGAATAATTCGCATCGATCTTCCCATTCAAAAATATTATTCGCGCCCAATCTCGCCCCCGCCGATATTCATCCGCCAAATCTTCTGAAAACACCCCATCTTCACGCCCATTCGCGCAGCGCCGCCGTAACTAGTGTTGAGCCACATTCATATCCATTTTCGCCGCGTCTTCCTCCGCGACTCCGCCGCTCCGCGGTTGCATTTCCCCCTCCGCACACCCTCACACAGCCATCAAAAATCGAATTTGAATAAACGAACCCAAATAATCCCCTGGCGCAAGGCCCCACAAGAGTTTACGAAAAATATCAAACCCAATTACCCTGCACCCCCGTCAATGAATCACCGAAACCTCACCCGCATCATTTTCCCCATCGCCGCGCTGCTTTTCCCCCTCGCCGTCCACGCCGCCCCCACTTTGCCCCAACCGTATGTTCCGCGTGGAACACCCGTCGAGCGGCTCCAGTCTCTCTTCGGCCTCTTCGCCTTCACCATCCTCGCCTTCCTCATCGGCAAGCTCCGCGGCTCAAAAAAAATCCCCTGGCGTGTCATCATCTGGGGAACCATCCTCGATTTCGTCTTCGGTGCAATGGTGATTTTCTCCCCCAAAGTGCTGGAAGTCGTTCAGGAAGCCGTCCAAAAACTGCTCGATTTCTCCAACGAAGGCGCCCGCCTCGTCTTCGGCAATCTGATTCAAGACCCCGTCAACGTCACCACCGACATCAAAGGCCTCGGCGATGTCATCGGCCACGCCCAGATCGGTTTTGTCTTCGCCTTCTCCGTCCTGCCCACCATCATCTTCATCGCCATGCTCACCGCCGTCCTCTATCACGTGGGCATTCTCACCTGGGTCGTCCACGGCCTCGCGTGGATCATGCGAAAAACCATGGGCACTAGCGGCGCGGAGACGCTCTCCACCGCCGCCAATATTTTCGTCGGCCAGACCGAAGCCCCGTTGATCGTCAAACCCTTTCTCGCCGCTGCCACCAACAGCGAGATGATGGCCATCATGGTCGGCGGCTTCGCCAACATCGCCTCCGGCGTGCTCGTCGTTTACTCCGAACTATTAAAAGATTTCGTCCCCAACGCCGGCGGCCACCTCGCGCTCGCCTGCTTCATCTCCGCCCCCGCGACCCTCGTCGTCTCCAAACTGATGATGCCCGAAACCAG
>DATAPK010000315.1:0-5834 GCA_036265245.1 Tepidisphaeraceae bacterium
TGTTGTCGCTTCTAATTCTGGCCTGGACAGGTTCGCTCATCGTCTTTTACGACTACGCCGGGAAATATCTGGTTGCCCTGGGCATCTGCACGCTCGGCTTGATCCGATTTTTCCACGCCGCCATCCCCGCCCCGCAATTGCCGCTCTTATGGCATCCGCTTTTTTTGATGAACCACACGACGATTCTCTCCGCGGTCTGCTATCACCTCGAGGCCAAACGCCCGCCCCTCACAAAACGTCACTGGTACGCCGTCATCGGCGGCCTGCTCACTGCCGACATCATCTGCATCCTCGCCGTCTGGTGGAAACGCGATCATCGGTTCGAGCTCGATAAATTTTCTGAATATCTCTGGATCGAGCCCGGCCTGCTATACGCCGCCAGCGCCGCGCTGATTTTCGCGCTGATGGCCTGGGTCATCCGCAAACGATATCTCGATCCGCGCACCGCCGGCCAGACCATGATGCTTATCGGCCTGCTTTATCTGATCGTCTACGATGTCTGTTTCGTCGCCGGCTACGTCTCGCCCGTCGCCGCATCCATGCTGCTGATCCTGCTCCCGGCCGCCTATCTATCCGTCCAATTCATGCGCTGGTGGAGCAAACTCCTCTCCCTCTCCCAAAAACCCACCTTCCAACGCGCCAGATAAAGCATCCGCGCAATCTATAACGCCGCCACCATTGGTGGCGGAAGTTTCGATCGCCACGAATACGCTCTATAAATCCAGCACCTTGAACCCCCCGCCCCCGCGCATAAGATTGCCTGATCGTCTTCCAACCAAGAAAGCACCATGAGCACCACCAATCCGTTTGACTCAGAAACAACGCTAAACACAAAGTCCGGAACCGTAAAGATTTATAGCCTTCCAAAGCTCGAAGAGCAGGGGTTGGCCAAACTTGATAAGCTGCCGTTTTCTATCAAAGTGTTGCTCGAAAGCTGCCTTCGCAACATGGATAACTTTGAAGTCAGCGAGCAGGATGTGATTCGCCTGGCCAAGTGGAATCCCACCGCCTCGCAACCGGTTGAACTGCCTTTCAAAGTCGCGCGGGTCATCCTGCAGGATTTCACCGGCGTGCCTTGCGTCGTCGATCTCGCCGCCATGCGCGCCGCCATGCAACGCGCCGGCGGCAATCCTCAGAAAATCAATCCGCTTGTCCCCGTCGATCTCGTCATCGATCACTCCGTTCAGGTCGATGAATTCGGCTCGCAGTTCGCGCTGATGAACAATGTCAAAAAAGAGTTCGAGCGAAATCTCGAACGATACGAATTCCTCAAATGGGGACAGAAAGCATTCCAGAATTTCGAAGTCGTCCCGCCTTCCACCGGCATCGTCCATCAGGTCAATCTCGAATATCTCGCCAAAGTCGTGCAAGTGCGCGGCGGCGTTGCGTTCCCCGATTCTCTCGTCGGCACCGACAGTCACACGACCATGATCAACGGCCTCGGCGTTGTCGGGTGGGGCGTCGGCGGAATCGAAGCCGAAGCCTGCATGCTCGGCCAGGCGATTTACATGGTCACGCCGCAAGTCGTCGGCTTCAAACTCCACGGCAAGCTCCCCGAAGGCGCGACCGCAACCGATCTGGTTCTCGTCATCACGCAAATTCTTCGCGCTCACGGCGTTGTCGAAAAATTCGTCGAATTCTTTGGCCCCGGCCTCGCTTCCATGACCGTCGCCGACCGCGCCACCATCGCCAACATGGCCCCCGAATACGGCGCCACCATCGGCTTCTTCCCCGTCGATGAACAAACCCTCGATTACCTTCGCTTGACCGGTCGCAGTGAAAATCAAATCGATCTGGTCGAACGATATTGCAAAGAGCAGGGCCTTTGGCGCCGCAGCACCAGCGAGCCGAGTTTCAGCGAACTCCTCGAACTCGATCTTGGCACCGTCACGCCAAGCCTTGCCGGCCCCAAGCGCCCGCAGGATCGCGTTGAGCTTCCCAACGTTCGCAAAAGTTTCGCAACCACTTTCGCCGACGCGTTGAAATCCGATCCCGCCAAATCAAACGGCGATGCCAAGTTAAAACACGCCGACGTCGTCATCGCCGCCATCACCAGTTGCACCAACACCAGCAACCCCAGCGTGATGATCGCCGCCGGCCTGGTCGCCAAAAAGGCCGTGGAAAAGGGCCTGAAAACCAAGCCTCACGTTAAAACCAGTCTCTCGCCCGGCTCGCGCGTCGTCACCGATTATTTCGCCGCCGCCAATCTGCAAAAATATCTCGATGCCCTCGGCTTCCAGACCACCGGCTACGGCTGCATGACCTGCATCGGCAACTCCGGCCCGCTACCCGATCACATCGCGCAGGATGTGGATGCTCACAATCTCGTCGTCGCCGGCGTGTTGTCCGGGAATCGCAATTTCGAGGGCCGAATCAATCCCCACGTGAAGGCCAACTATCTCGCCTCGCCGCCGCTTGTCGTCGCTTACGCGCTCGCCGGCACCGTCGATATTGATCTTTCGCACGATCCGATCGGCTCCGACTCCGCCGGCAAATCCGTCTATCTCCGCGACATCTGGCCCACCGCGCAGGAAGTCAGCGATGTGGTGAATAAATCCATCTCCTCCGACATGTTCAAAACCGAATACAACAACGTCGGGCAGAAAAATGAAGAGTGGAATAAAATCCCCGTCAAAGGCGGAGAGTTGTTCAATTTCGACGAGCACAGCACCTACATCCAGGAGCCGCCGTTTTTCGTCGATCTCAAACCAACACTCGACCCGATCCGCGCCATCAACGGCGCGAGAGTGCTCGCGATGGTCGCCGACAGCGTAACCACCGATCACATCTCTCCCGCCGGTTCGATCAAGAAAGATTCCCCCGCCGGAAAATTCCTGATGGAAAACGGCGTGCAGCCGATTGACTTCAACAGCTACGGCAGCCGCCGCGGCAACGATCGCGTCATGACCCGCGGCACCTTCGCCAACATCCGCCTGCGAAATCTCCTCGCCCCCGGCACCGAGGGCGGCGTCACCAAATATTTCCCCACCGATGAAATCATGCCCATCTACGACGCCTCGATGAAATACCAGGCCGACAACGTGCCCCTGGTCGTCATCGCCGGCAAGGATTACGGCATGGGCTCCAGCCGCGACTGGGCCGCCAAAGGCACCTTCCTGCTCGGCGTGAAAGCCGTCATCGCCGAAAGCTTCGAGCGCATCCACCGCAGCAATCTCGTCGGCATGGGCGTGCTCCCACTGGTTTTCCGCAAAGGCCAAAACCGCGACATCCTCGGCATCACCGGCGATGAAGTCTTCGACATCGAAATCGACCAAAACCTCAAGCCCGGCCAGGAAGTCACCATCCGCGCCGGCCACAAATTCTTCACCACCATCTGCCGAATCGATACCCCCGTCGAAATCGAATACTACCGCAACGGCGGAATTCTCCAGACGGTCTTGCGACGACTGATGAAGAAATGACTATTTTTGTCCCCGTGCCCAATGTATAAGCTCTCTGGTGAAGCAGAAGCACCTCTACAAAGTGGTGGCCGATCACATCGGTAAGCCCGGAGGGCGTGAAAAACTGCTTGGCTCCGCCATCGACGCGCTGCGCGGCGATGACCATGCAAAAAATCATCTCATTGAGCTGCAAAACATCCTCGCCCACGACGACGCCCTCGGAAAAATCTATCAAGCCATCAACGCCCCCGCACTGGAAACCGCCTATCGCGCCACCACCCAGCAGCGCCGAAAATTCTCCAGCGAAGAAATCCCCGCCGTCACACAGCTTTTCACGCCTCGCTTCGTCGTGGAGTTTCTGCTTCAGAATACCCTTGGCTGTTTTCGATATTCTCCAACCAATCTCATCCGCAACCTCCGCATCCTCGACCCTGCCTGCGGCACGATGAATTTCGGCGTCGTCGCGGTGGAAATGCTCCACCAAATGTATCGCGATGAGCTAACCTCGCTCGGCCCCGAACAAGCTTCCGTCCGATCCGAATCCGAAATCCCCGTCGCGATTCTCAAGCACAATCTGTTCGGCATCGACATCGACCCCATCGCCCTCGATCTGGCCGCCCACACGTTATCACTCAAGCTCAAAGTGCCCGTCCAGCAATGCCGCAAAAATCTCTGGCACGCCGATGCACTCTTCGATCGCGAAATCGATAGCCGTTGTGAAGGCGGCTTCGATGTCGTCGTCACCAACCCGCCTTATCTGTCAGCCCGAAACCTGCCGGTTGAACGAGTGGAAAAACTCAAGCGCCGATATCCCGCCGCCTGGCGAGATGCCTACGCCTGCTTCATCGATCGCTCCCTCGAACTCGTGCGAGAGGGCGGCACCGTCGGCATTCTCGCGATGCAGTCCTTCATGTTCACCGCAGCCTTTGAAAAGCTCCGCCGCGCGATCGCCGAGCACGCCTGCATCAACACCATCGCCCATTTCGGCCCCGGCCTGTTTGAAGTCGGCAATCCCGGCACGCTTCAAACCTGCGCCATCGTCCTGCGACGTGAATCGCAGCCACAAAAGCGAGAGGCGAATGAAGTAACCGCATTGCGTCTGGTCGATGCCGAAGACAAAGAAGCCGCCCTGAAACAAACCCTCGCCGACGCCTCATCCGGCAATCGATTCTCACTGCCGCAGCGCGATTTAATTTCATCCCCGCGCGCCGCATGGGTCTATTGGATGACGCCTCGCCTGCGCGAAGTCTTTCGAGCATTGCCAAAGCTCGCCACCATCGCCGAACCTCGCCAGGGTCTGGCCACCACCGACAATGCCCGCTTCGTGCGATATTGGTGGGAGGTCGAACCCACTCGGTCCGATGCGCCGTGCCAAGCCTCGCCCGGCAAATGGTTTCCCTATGCAAAAAGCGGCCGATTTCGCCGCTGGTACGAATCGCCTCGCCATCGCGTGAACTGGGCCGACGATGGACGCGAGATCAAGCAAAGCATCGCCAAGCGATACCCCTATCTGAATGGCCGATGGGAATGGGTCGCGAAAAATTCCCAATTCTATGGTCGCGGCGGAATCACCTATTCCTACCTCACCAGTGGCCTGTTCAGTGCCCGCCTCATGCCCGCCGGCGCCATTTTCGATGTCGCCGGCTCCGCGCTTTTCCCCCAAGATCCCCTCACCATCCTCGCCATTCTGAATTCCTCCATCGCGCGTGATTTACTTGGCGTCGTGAACCCCACCGTCAATTTCCAGGTAGGCGATCTGGCCCATCTGCCCATCCCCTGCGCCCGCGACGATAATCTTCACCACCTCGCCGGCCGCGCCGTTGAGATTCAAAAAAATCTCGACACCTTCGACGAAACTTCGCCCGATTTTATTTCGCCGCCGCCGTGGGAAGCCGAATCCAATCCATGCGAAAAACTCCAGGCAGAACTCGCATTCATCGAACGCGAAATCGATCATTCCGTCGCTCGCCTTTACGAAATCCCCAATCAGATGGAGACAGTCAAGATCGAACCAAAACCAAGCGATCTATCCGAACTCGCCCGGCGCTGGATTAGCTTTGCACTGGGCCGATTGCTCGGCCGATGGGGATGCGATCGCGAATTCCAGACAATCGATCTCCAAACCCCCCACGCAAATGTCCTGAATCGAATCCGCGCCGAGCTTTCATCCACCGCCGGCCCCTTGGCAGCGTCGAACATCGCGCAGTGTCTCGGCGGCATCGACACCTTCCTCGCCGGCCCGTTCTATCCCTGGCATGTCAAACTCTACCGCAGCCGGCCCATTTACTGGGCGATAGGCGAGCAAAACCACGCGATGCTAATGCTGCATGACTTCGCGACGGCGGATCAGATCAAGGAAATGGTGCGCCTGCCACAAGGATGGGATCGATCTGTCGATGACGGCGTCCTACTGAACTTGGCCCCGCTTGCCGA
>DATAPK010000316.1:0-3769 GCA_036265245.1 Tepidisphaeraceae bacterium
CCAAGTCTGCCAGCGCGAGTTCAGTATCAATCGTGTCGATATCGCGAATCGGATCGACCGTTCCTTCAACGTGCGTAATATCGCCGCCTTCAAAACAGCGGACGACGTGAAGAATCGCATCGACTTCGCGAATGTGCGAAAGGAACTTATTGCCCAACCCTTCACCCGTGCTAGCCCCGCGTACGATGCCGGCGATATCGACGACGCGCACCTGGGCGTGGATGATTTTTTCGGTCTTGATGAATTCATTGATGACGTCGAGCCGAGGATCGGGCACATCAACCACGCCGACGTTGGGCTCGATGGTGGCGAAGGGGTAATTCGCCGCCAGCGCACCCGCCGCGGTTAGTGCGTTAAAAATCGTGCTTTTGCCGACGTTTGGTAATCCGACGATGCCAACTTCCAGTGCCATAGGTCAGGGAAGATAGCGTGGTTCGGCCCGCATGACGAGTGATCGCGCATCAATGGTTCAAAGCAGGCTCTGTGGTGGGCGCAACAGGCAAAAGATAGCTCGCCAGCGGGCAATCCTTCAATTGCTTGATTCCTTCAACGACAGATTCAGCATTCACACGAGCGCCAATCTTAACTGTGTGCTGATTGTCGTTGAAATAATGGGCTGTCTTCTCCTGCCCCAACGCATCGTAACGATCGGCGGCGAGGGAATTGAGATCGATAAAAAGCGCCCCGCCCATCTTGGCGGCCTCCTGTGCCCAAGCTGCATAACCATCAAAGCCGCGTTTGATCTTGCCGTCGGCCCATGTATTGCGAGGCACCGGCGAGCAGATAATCACCGTCGCACCCTTCTCCTTGGCATCATGAATATATTGCCGCAGATACCAGCCATAGCTGTGAATCGTTTCCTTCTGCTTCGTCACCGGCGAATCGATCTCCTGCGTCTCATCGCCGTTTCCTTTGACAGTGATGCGATCCGGATAATTCTGAGAATTAGCAGAATCATTGTGCCCAAATTGAACGATCACAAAATCGCCGGGCTGGATTCGGCTTAGCACGCTCTTCCACGCCCCTTCTTCGATATATCCACGACTGCTACGCCCGCCTCGCCCTTCGTTATAGACATGGATCTTTACGGAATCGAAAAGCGGGATAATTTCATATCCCCATCCCCAAGGCCCGTGCTCGCCATTACCGGTGCCGGTCTTCATGATGGAATCGCCGACGAGAAAAAGGGATGGCAATTTAGAATCTCCGGCAGGTAAGGTTGTGGGTTGCCCCAAAGCGGCCATACAAAATGGCAACGACAATAAAATCAGAGCCAGACGTTTCATGATGTCTCCTCGCCAATCAGCAAATCCAGCGATGTAAACTTGTATTGCTCCTGCCGCAGCCAGCCGACGATCCGCTTCGTCAACTCAAATCCCAATGCATCGCGGCGATAGTTCCCTTCGGTCTGAATCTTATCTGCCAAACAATCGTGCAGCAAAATCAAGCCCCTCTGGTGAGGTTGCAACTGGCTCTGGAAACGATCTTGTGAATGCTCAATTGTCCAGATCTCGCCATCGACCTTTTTGCCAAGACTCCAATCCTGACATTCCACATGCCAGCAAAAAGGCCCGTGATAATGGTTGAGTTCAAGCACCGAATTCATCGCCATCGCAACCGATTCATCCCATGTTCCAAAAGGTGGCCTGAACATCAAAGGCTGATCGTGCACAAAATCACGGATCAGATGGTGCGTATCGACAAACTCCCGGGCGACTTTCTCCGGCCCAGACTGCACCAGCGTCGGGAGATCAGGATGCGAAAACGTGTGATTTCCGATCGTGTGCCCAAGTTGCCGCAGGCGATAGAGCGTTTCGCGCCCGCCGGGCTGCTCGATGCGCTGGCCGACGACGAAAAACGTCGCCGAGATTCCTTCGCGATGCAGAAATTCAGCGATCGCAAGCGTCTGGCCCTTCTGCGGATCGCCGGGCCCGTCATCGAAGGTCAGGCAAACCTGCCTCGGGCCGAGCCGGGTTAACAACTGATCCGTCCAAAACGTTCCGGCAAGATTAAGCATGTGGCCATTATATGGTTCTGATTTCAATGAGCATCGGTTTCGAGCACCGACGGCGATTTGATATTAGACCTCCCGCATCGGTGAATATATCATCGCAATCAGCTTTACTGATTATCAAGAGAAGGATTCACCATGAATTATCGCATCCTGGGTCGAACCGGCGTCAAAGTCACACCACTTTGTCTGGGCACGATGAATTTCGGCGGGCGGTCGGACGAAAAGGAATCTCGCCAGATTCTCGACGCCTACATCGAGCTCGGCGGAAATTTCATCGACACCGCCAACGTCTACAACGACGGCCGATCCGAACAAGTCATCGGCCAATGGATGAAAGAGCGAGCCCTGCGTGACAAAATCGTCCTCTCCACTAAAGTACACGGACGACGAAGCCCGCACGTGAACGACGCCGGCAATCATCGCTGGCACATCATGCGTGAGGTGGAACAATCGCTCAAACGTCTCCAAACCGAACGCATCGACGTCTATCACATCCATCGCCCCGACCCCGACACGCCCATCGATCAAACGCTTCGCACCCTCGACGATCTGGTGAAACAGGGAAAGGTGCTTTACCTGGCCAGCAGCGTCTTTTCCGCGTGGCAATTGGCCGAGGCGCATTTTATCGCCAAGGAACTCGGCACGGCGAGGTTCGATGTTGAACAACCACAGATCAACATCATTGATCGACGGATCGAAGCGGAAGTACTTCCCTTCTGCCGAAAGTACGAGATCGCGACGATCACCTGGGCGCCTTTGGCGCGCGGCAGATTGGCTGGCACCTATTCACGCGGCGGCCGAAAGATCCCCGACGGCACCTGGTACAAAGCCCAGGGCAAAACCGATTTTCCATCAAGCCAATGGCCCGTCATCGAGGGTGTCGACAAACTCGCCGACGCACGCGGCTGCTCCAGCAGCCAATTCGCCATCGCCTGGTGTCTGCAAGTCGCCGGCGTCACCTGCCCCATCATCGGCCCGCGCACTTTAGACCAACTGAAAGACAACATGAGCGCGTTGAACATCCATCTGAACAATGACGAATTGAAAGCAGTGGATGCGCTCAATCCCCCTGGCGAACTCTGTCGCGATCGCGGAATGGGGCCGGTGCCGAGATAGAATGAATCGATGCTTTTCTGGTGCTTTTGGTTGGGGCAATCCGTTCAACGTTTAGCGGCCCCGCTTGCGGGGCGTTTCCAGCCACGCTTGGCAAGCGAAGCCGCTAAACAAGATTGTAAAGCTGCATCTTATTGAGAAAGAACAATCATGGCTCAGGCAATTGCCATCTCGCTCGAAAAAGAACTACCCGACGCATCTGCAACCTACGCGAAAGCCGGCTCGGGCAAAGCACTGGCGCGCGAGATGGATCGCCTCGATCTAGCCGCTCGCACCTGCAAGGTGACGGTGATCACCTCGCTTTTGTCAGAAAGCCAGGCCGCGCTCATCGAGCAAATGAAAAGCGAAGGGTTCGATCCATCCAAAATGCGACTCCCGCCCGAGCAATGGTTTCCCGCCGCCGATGGATTGAAGACCGTCCGCGCACTGGCCGAGCATGTGGCCGCGAATCTGAACAATTTTAAGCAGCCCAACCCACTTATCCGCGACCTCAAAGCCGCCGAAGCACTCCTCACCGCCGCCGACGCCGCCGGCGTCAAATTCCATTTCACGAAAACCGTTTTGTGACCAATCCACTGGACAATGCCTGAGTTCAGGCGACTCGGTTAAGATCGGGTAAAGAATTCTGTCATCGTCATGGCC
>DATAPK010000317.1:0-3144 GCA_036265245.1 Tepidisphaeraceae bacterium
ACGCTTCCATCCGAAAAAATCTGAGCGATGAATTTGATGCGTCGCTGCTGACGACGGCGCGGGCGCAGCTGCCGTTGATTACGCAGAAGGGGACGAAATTTCTGGTGGATGCGGGGCTGGCGCAAAGCCGGGACTACAAGCGGCCAGATCGATTTGAATATTTTGAGGTGCGCGACGAGGCGGCGCGGGATGAGACGATCATTCGATCACAGTCGCTGGGGGATTCGAAGCTGGGGATTGCGACGCCGGCGACGGAATCGGCGGTGCAGTATCTGATTCTGCCTGATGGAAGGCGGGGGCGGGCAGCTTCAATTCGATTTAAGCCGACGTTTGAGCAGGCGCAAAGCGAAGAGCAGCCGGCGTCGCCGCATACGCTGGTGTTTATCGTCACGCGAAATACGGTGGGATTGTCGGACACGCTTTCGCGCATGCGGTGGCTGATCCTGGCGGTGTGCAGCGCGGCGACCATCGCGTCGGCGGCGCTGATGGCGGTGCTTATTCAGCGGGGATTGCGATCCACGGGCAAACTGGCGACACGCATCGCGAAAATTGACGATGTGACGACGGCGGAGCGAATTGAATTTGACGATGCACCGACGGAGTTTATGCCTGTCGTGCAGCGATTGAATGATCTGCTTCAGCGGTTGAAGGATACGTTTGAGCGGGAAAAGGCATTTTCATCGGATGTGGCGCACGAGTTACGCACGCCGCTGGCGGGGTTGGAGACGGCGCTGGAGGTTTCGGCGTCGCAGCGGCGCTCGCCGGAGGAGTATGAGCGGGTGATCGTGCGGTGTTTGGATGTTTCAAGGCGGATGCACGCGATGGTGGATAATCTGCTGATGCTGGCGCGGGCGGAGGCGAAGCAGTTGGTGGTGCAGCGTGAGCCGATGGATTTGACGGAGCTGTGCAGGGAAGCGTGGATTCATTTCCAGCAGCGAGCGGAGGATCGCAAGCTGCAGGTGGAATGGCAGTTGCCGGAAGACTGCATCATCAACAGCGATCAGGAAAAGATTCGATTGCTGCTACATAATTTTTACGACAATGCGGTGAGTTATACGGATATGAATGGGACGATCACGATTGCGGTGCGGCGGTCGCCACAGGCGTGCGTGGAAGTGTCGAATACCGGCAGCCGGCTGTCGGCGGAAGATGCTTCGCACGTGTTTGAGCGGTTTTGGCGAGGCGACCGGGCACGCACGGCTTCGGGTAATCACTGCGGGCTGGGGCTGACGCTGTGCCGAAATATCGCACAGGTGCTGGGGGGATCGATCGACGCGAAATCGGACCGCGGGCGATTTACGGTGACGTTCCAGTTGCCGCAGGTCGCGCGGCAGGTGGCGGCGGCGATGAGCAAATAGGGGAGGAAATGACGAATGACCAAACCAGAATGACCAATGAATGACGAAAACCGAATGACGAAAGCTTGAATCATTTGTCATTTGGGCGTTGTCATTCTGGTTTCGGATTTCGGGCTGTCGGGCACGGGCACAAGACGAATCCCCTCATTCCGGTTAGACTCTTCGCCCCGTCGGGCCTCGGCTTCGCGGGAAGGACTGTTTTCCGCTATATCAGGCAAAGCCTAGAGGTGCGGCATGTTGAATCGGCTGGGCGCGCGGGGTTTTTTGGTTGGAATTATTATGGCATTGCTGGCAAATCGAGGCTTGGGACAGCCGGTTGGATCACCCGTGGCATCAACAAACCCCGCAACGAACCCCGCGAAGATCGAGAAACAGGCGGACGGCATTATTCTGTCACAGAAAGACGGCGACCTGAGGATTTGGGTGCGGGGGGAGAATCTGATTCGCGTGGCGTTCGCGAAGGATCGCGCGTTTTTTGATCGGCCTAGTTTGGCGGTGATTCCACAAAAGCCAGCCAGCGTTCAATGGACGATGGATACCACGGGGGATGCGATCACGCTCTCCACCGCGAAGGTTAAAGTTCAGATCAATTCACAAACCGGCGCGGTTTCGTTTTTGGATTCGGCGGGCAAACCGATTCTGGCGGAAAAAGCGGAAGGCCGAACGGTCGTGCCGACGATTGTGCAGGGTTCGCAGACGAATCACGTTCGCCAGCAATGGGAATCAAACGAAGATGAATCGCTTTATGGCCTGGGCCAAAATCAGCTTGGGCTGGTGAACATCAAGGGATACGACATCGATCTCTGGCAGCACAATGGAACGGTCGTCGTGCCGATGCTGGTGTCGAGCAAGGGATATGGGATTTTGTGGGATAACGATTCGTTCTCGCGCTTCGGTGATTTGCGGCAGGCGGATGCGATCCCGGGGGAGGATTTGTTCGACGCAGACGGCAAGCCGGGCGGGTTGACGGCTTCTTATTATTCGGATGCGCATTTTGGGCATCTGGTTGCGACGCGAACGGAGACGCATGTGGATGTGGCGCCCCCGCCGCAGAATGAGCCGCCCGGGCCGTGGCAGGGCCAGGGGCAATGGCAGGGGCAATCGCGCGTGACCAACACGCGGATTCATCCCGATCTGCCGGCGCATGGTGATATCAGCGTGCGATGGGAAGGTTGGGTCGAGCCCAAGCAGACGGGCGAGCATATTTTTGAGACGTATTCTAATGCGGGCATCAAGGTGTGGATCGATGACAAGCTGGTGATCGATCATTGGCGGCAGGGCTGGCTGCCGTGGTATGACGTGGCGAAGATTTCGCTGAAGGCCAATCAGAAATACAAGCTGCGCGTGGAGTGGTCGAAGGATCAGGGGGATCAAATTCGGCTGGCGTGGAAGACGCCGGTGAATGACCGTTCGACGTCGCTCTGGTCGGAGGTGGGTGATGGGATTGATTATTATTTTTTCTATGGCCCGAAGCTCGACGATGTGATTGCGGGCTATCGGCATCTGACGGGGGAAGCGCCGATGATGCCGATCTGGACGCTGGGGCTGTGGCAATCGCGCCAGCGATATGAAACCGCGAAGCAGGCGCTCGATGTGGTGGATGGATATCGCGCGCGAAAGATTCCGTTCGACAACATCGTGCAGGATTGGTTTTACTGGAAAGAGGCGGAGTGGGGATCGCACCAGTTTGACCCGGCCCGCTTTCCTGATCCTGCCGGCTGGGTGAAAGCGATCCACGATCGCAATGCGCGGATCATGATTTCCGTCTGGCCAAAGTTTTATCCAG
>DATAPK010000318.1:0-5214 GCA_036265245.1 Tepidisphaeraceae bacterium
ATCGAGCGAGGGAATCGAATTGTCTTGGGGTCGCCCTCCGCCGCCAGCTTGTCAATGATTGGGCCGCCGGGATAACCCAGCCCCAAAATCGCCGCCACCTTGTCATACGCCTCCCCCACCGCATCATCAATCGTCGAGCCGATCAGTTCGATGTCCGTCCAACTTTTCACGTGATACAGCGCGGTGTGCCCGCCGCTGCAGACCAGGCCGATTGCGGGGAATGAGGGTTCAGGGTTCGGGGTTCGGGGGCCTGCGGCATCTCCTTCTGAACCCCGAACCCCGGACCCTAACCTCTTCCCCAGCATCACGCTGTACAGATGCGCGTGTACGTGATCGACGCCGATCAGTGGCTTTCGCAAAGACCACGCGAGGGTCTTAGCGGCAGTGACGCCGATGAGGAGCGAGCCGATCAGACCGGGGCGATAGGCGACGGCGATGGCGTCCAGATCCGCGAAGCCGCAAGCGGCGTGGTCGAGGGATTCTCGAATCACCGGCAGAATGTTTTCGATGTGGGCGCGGCTGGCGATCTCAGGGACGACGCCCCTGAACCGCGCGTGAATCTCCACCTGGCTGGCGACGACGTTCGATCGAACATCCGCCCCGTCCACGACCACCGCCGCGCCGGTCTCATCACACGTTGATTCGATAGCTAGTATCGTTGACATGGAATGATAAAAGGATTGAACATCGAACATTCAACATCGAAAGCTCCATTCAAAGTTCGATGTTCAATGTTGAATGTTCGATGTTTATTTATTCACGGCTGCGTCGCCGGAACCGTTGCAGGCACCGCCTCAGGCATCGTCGCCGGTGCCGTCTTTACCGCCGGCACCGGCACTACATCATCCTCCACCGGCCGCGTCACAGGCTTGGCATCCGACGAGTTCGTCGTCGGGGGCGCCGTCGAATCCGGCTGCTCGGGCACAAACGGCAGTGTTGCCGGCTGCACCACGGGCGCGGTGGTCGCCGCAGGCAAATTCAGATTCAATTGCCCGTTGCTTTCATTTCCCTGAAGCACGATCAACGCGACCATCGTGTCTACCGCTCGCTGAAGCTGGACATCCAGCGGCTGAGTCGTCGGCGCGGTTGTCGGCGATGTCACCGGCTGGCTTGTCACTTTCACCACAGGCCTTCGGAACATCTCCTGATCCGCCCGATCCCTCAAAAGCTTCGCCTCTGCGTTGATGTCCATCGGCACCGGAATCTGCGGATCCACACCCCAATCCGTCGCATCTTTCTTGCGATGCACGAGGCGTCCGCTGGGCAGATAATAATACGCGACGGTCAGCTTGAGTTCGCCGCCGTTGCTTTCGAGCGGGATGACTTCCTGCACGCTGCCCTTGCCGTAGCTTCGCGTGCCGATGACGAGGGCGCGTTTGTTGTCCATCAAACTGCCGGCAACGATTTCGCTGGCGGAGGCGGAATGCTCGTTGACGAGGACGATCATCGGAAATTTCGGCAGCTCGCCGATGCCGCTGGCGGTGATGATTTGCTCGGGGCGGCTGCGTCCCTTGGTGCTGAGCAGCACTTTATCTCTATCAACGAACAGATCGAGAATCTGAATCGCCTGATCGAGCCGCCCGCCAGGATTAAAACGCAGATCGAGAATCAGCCCCTTCATGTTGCCGACGAGCGGCTGAAGTGCGTTTTTGATCCCGTCATAACTGTCAGGCGTGAATTGCGTGATGCGCACGTAAGCGATTTTCGGATCATCGCAAACGTAATAATCCCAACTGTTGTCCTGCTTGCGGGAGAAACCCTTGACGGTGGGCACGACGATCTCTTCGCGGGTCATCGTCAGCTCAGCTTCATCGCCGGTGACGTGCTTGACGAAAAGTTTCACCTGCGACCCGAGCGGCCCGGCGATCTTTTTGACGATATCCGGCAATCGAAGCCCATCCAGCGACTCACCGTTGACCTTTTCGATGATGTCGCCGGCCATGACGCCGGCCTTGAACGCGGGGCTGCCGTCGATGGGCGTGACCACCTCTACCCGGCCGTCGTCCAGTTGATTGAGCTGGATGCCAACGCCTTTGAAGCTGCCTTCGAGCATCCGGTCGAATTCTTCCTGATGGGCAGGCGGGATGTAGACACTAAAGGGATCGAGCTCGCCGAGCATACCGTCGATAGCGCCGGCGCGGAGTTTGGATTCATCGACTGGGTCGACGTAGTTGGCTGCGACCCGGCGATGGATGTCCACCAGCGTGCGGACAAACGCGTAATCATCATCCCGCTGCGCCAAACTGCCGGGCAATTGAAAGGCGAGCACCGTGATCAGAATCAGGCTGACCATCCATGCAAGACGTTCTCGATTCATAAGGATCGGATTCTACGCGCTGGGATGGAGATTGTCGCTGCGCGATCGACGCCGATTTTGTAGCTGCGTCGCCTCTTCAAACTTCACTTCCGCAAAAGGCGACGCAGGCGTCGCGACTACATGAACAAACCTTTCATCGCGGCGACGGTTTGGTTGGTGAAGACGAAGAAGAAAACAGTCGGCAGGATGCCTAGCAGGATGGCCATGATCGCCAGCGGCACCAGCACGGTGATTTCGCGCGAGTTGACTTCGGGGAAGCCCTTGTATTCCGGTTTTTCCGGGCCGAAGAAGACGCGCTGGATCGTCCAGAGCATATAGCCGGCGGTCAGGATCACACCAAAGCAGGAAATCACAGAAAGCGTGTAAACCGATGTGATGTAGCAATGCAGCGCCGAATCACCCATCGCGGCGAAATGCTCGTAGAGAATTCCGCCGGGTTTGGCGGCCTGGAAACTGCCGAGGAGAACCATCACTTCGCCGATGAATCCGCATAACCCGGGCAGGCCGAGGTTGGCGAAGCAGGCGACCGTGCTAAAGCCGGTGTAGACGGGCATCGTCGTCGCCAGGCCACCGAAGCGAGACAGTTCGCGATGGTGCGCCCGGTCATAGACCACGCCGACCACAAAGAACATCATCGCACTGGTAATGCCATGAGCGACCATCATGAACAATGCGCCGTTCATGGCGGCATCGGTCATCACGGCGGCGCCGAGCACCACAAATCCCATGTGCGACACCGATGAATAGGCGACGAGTTTCTTGAAATCGGTCTGGCTCATGGCGCAGAGGGCACCGTAGATGATGCTGACCACGCCGATGATCGCGACGATGACCCACATTTCCTTGGCGGCCTGCGGATAGAGCGGATAGGCGATCCGGAAAATCCCATATCCGCCCATCTTCAGCAGAATCGCCGCGAGGATCATGCTGATGGGGGTTGGCGCTTCGACGTGCGCATCGGGCAGCCATGTGTGCACCGGCACGGCGGGCACTTTGATGAGAAAGCCGATCATCAGCAGCGAAAAGAACGTCAGCGCCACGCCATGCGGGACGGCGGCGAGCAAACTCTTCTGATAGATCGACGACAGCTTCACCAGATCAAACGTGCCCATGTGATCGGGCGTGATTTGCTTGCTGTAGAGATACGTGCCGATCAGAACGATGAGCAATCCGATCGAACCGACAAGGGTGTAGAGGAAGAATTTGATGGCAGCGTATTCTTTGCGCGGGCCGCCCCAGATGCCGATCAGAAAATACATCGGCAGCAGGGATATTTCGAAAAAGACGTAAAACAGGAAGAAATCGAGCGAAAGAAAAACGCCCAGGATGCCGGATTCCAGGAGCAGAAACAGCACCATGTATCCCTTGAGCATCTTCGGGATGTTCCACGATGCGATACACGCCAGCATGCAGATGAAGGTGCTGAGGATGACCAGTGGAAACGACAAGCCATCGATGCCGACTTTGTATTCGACGTTGAACGCGGGAATCCACGCGGCGGATTGCACCATCTGCACCGTGCCGCCGTCCTGTTCGTACGCGTAGCCGGTGCCTTTGCTCCAGTCGAAGAACGCGAACAGCAGCAGCGAAGCCAGGAACGTGACGATGCACGTGCTGAGCGCAGTCCAGCGGATTGCATCGCGACTCTTGGCGAGCATGGTCAGCACAGCACCAACCGTCGGGAGGAAGATCAGAATCGTCAGCAGGTTGCTTTTGAGGTCCATATGAATCTTCCGTGGCATGGGCGTCTCGCCCGTGCTTGATACCTCTGTATGTCACGCTCGGGCGAGAGGCCCAAGCCACGTACTTCACTTCGACAAGATCACCATGATCGCCCCGGCCAGACCCAGGGTGACCGCGATCATTAAAACCGTCACGTACATCCGAATGCGTCCGGTCTGCGGCGCGCGAACGGCCGCGCCCAAACCCTGCGCCAAATCCGCCGCGCCGTTGACGGCGCCGTCAACGATGTATTTATCATTCAACCCCGCCACGACCGAAAGCTGGCGGACGCTCCAGCCGGCGAGGTTAACGAAGCCATCAACGATGTATTTATCAAACGCAGCGCAGAACTGGCTCAGGCCCATCGTGATGGCGACGAAAACGCTGAAGTACAACTCATCGAAATACATCCGCCGATAAAGCCAGATGCGAATCCAGTTCAGGGGCGGAATCTTCATCAGCGGCCCGGCGATCCAATAGCCATTGAGATAGACCAGAAATCCCAAACCGATTCCGATCAGCCAGGCGAAGCCGACGTAATGCTCCATTGTCTCTTTGCCCTCTTCAAGCAAATTGGCTTGGGCCCCCGGACGGGCTGATTCATTTGCGGCTTCGGGTTCGGGACGGGCGGAGGGGAGATTCTCTGAAGTTTCTACTCGCCAGGCGGTTGAGAAAGCATCGAATTTGACGATCGCGTTTGTTTCTTTCTGCGCGGCGACGATCAATTCCTTCACGTAGAGGAATCGCCCGCCGATCACGCTGGCAATCGCCAGCACCACCAGCGGCCCCCACATAATCGGCGACTCATGGGCGTGATCGAACAGATGCTGATTGCGCGGTTTGCCCCAGAAGGTGAGCATCCAGCAGCGCGTCATATAAAAGGCGGTGACGTAGGCGATGCACGTGGGCAGCGCGAAGAAGAGCCAGTAGGCCGCGTTGCGATGCTCGGCGTCGGCGAGATGCCCGAAGGCGGCGGCGTGCTGAAGGATCATGTCCTTGCTGTAAAAGCCCGAGAAGCCCGGCGTGCCGGCGATCGCAAAAACCGCGATGCCGAAGGTCAGCGCCGTCATCGGGATCTTTCGCCAGAGCCCGCCATATTGGGGAAGCTCCTGCTCGTGATGGGCCGCGTGAATCACACTGCCGGAGCCGAGGAAGAGCAGCGCTTTGAAGAAAGC